>JBAWCX010000229.1:0-3021 GCA_049590495.1 Binatus sp. (SeqCode) | reverse complement strand
GAACCAGCCGGTTCCTTTCGCTGCGCTGGGGAGACCCTGTTTCACGTGCGCCGGTTCATTGAGACACCTGCAGCAGAAGCGGCGCGCAGAATATACGCGCGTGGTCGATGTCTCTCGAACGGTTTCGTATTCGTTGCGCGTCTTCCGAATCTGCTCGCTCTGGTAATTCGCGCGCTGCCAGGGCTCTACGATCTCTTTGCGGAATTCAGTGGAACACTTGGCACTGAGTTCGAAAGTGAGGCGGTCGAGAAAATATACCGGGCCATCTCACCGATAGATTTCTGCAAGAGTGTGCTAAGCGTTCACGCGCGCAATCAGATAAGTGTACTGCCGGTTTCCGGGCTCTATTGGGACGACCTAAGGAACTCGTGCCGCGTCTGGCGACCATCGCTTGCATCGGATTGAGACCCAAACAGATGACGGGCACCTTCTCCTCCTATCTGCCTGACCCCGGTATCCCGATCGCATGGCAATTGGTCAAAGATCGATTCCGACCTGAATCGCGAGCACCAAGGCGTCGCTTACCAGCCCAGTGCCATTGGGACGGATCACCCCTTGGACATCGGGCTGCACGCGGAACCATGGCGTCGCGTTGTAGAGGTAGTTCAACTCGAGGACTGCCTCATGCGTCATCGTCGGCTGATGGCTCATCCGTTCCGCTTCGCGCAGATCGCTGGAGAACTCGCCGAAGATTGCGAACAGGCCCAGGGCATCCTGACTACGCGAAGGAATCAGACCCTGATACAGCAGAGCCGCATTGCCAAAATATTCGACGGTGTCGACGTCCGGCGGCGCATAGGAGAAGCCAAGCAATCCCGTCAGCCCGCGCTTGGTTCCCAGTTCCGGAGTGTATAATCGCCGCCAGGCCATATACCATCCAGGTTCCGGTAATTCGGTGCGATACAAATTGCCGCAGCGGTTCCGAGTCATAGAACCCGCCGACCTTGATAGTTCCAGGGTAGTCTCTGACTTGCAGGTAATCCGGTGAGTAGCCAAATTCCTGGAAAGGTGCGACTCCTGAATTGTGCCGGATGCTGAAATCGGCACCGTGCCATTTGACACTCCGGAAATCAGCAAAGGTGTTGTACGCTCCGGTCATCGAGTAGATCTCGGGCGTCAGATCGTAACGCGCGCGAATTCCCCAGTCCGAGTATGGATGGCTCGAGATTGAAGCGTTGTAGGGCGCACCCAGGCGGAAATCGCACAGCCCCAGGTTTTGCGAATAGCAAGACACCCATGAGTAAGCGAAGTCACTGGTCGCTTTGATTCGGCCGGCGACCACGTCCAGCCGCCCGTCCAGCAATTGCTCCTCGATCGCCAGATTGTCCAGGCGCATCGTCGGATGCCCGAACTCCTGCTGCACCTGGAAGAAGTTAGGGATGTCGCCTGACAGATTGTTGCCTACACGTTGCGAAGCCGTGGCCAGGAAATAGGTGTGCTTCAAACCCAGGAGTTTATCCAGGTCCAGGTAGATTGCGAGTCCTAGATCGTGTGTGTAACGCAGTTTGTGCAGGTTACCGCCAGTCGGATTCCCGGCCGACTCCATCATGTACAAGCCGGTGAAGTCGATGCCGTCATTGTGCAGGGTCTGTCGCAGACCGCCCCATCCATCCGTCAACGCGCTCTGCCGCTCCAATTCATTTGGATCTGACCAGCTGGAGGGATCGAGAAGGCCCCATCCACCGTCGAACTCAGGCGCATGCATCCAGGGTGTCGTGTATGCGTGGACCGGCGCCGCGCACAGGATGATCACGGCGCACCACAGAATCTGACCCGATTGTCGCGAGTTGAGGTGCTTCATCGGCAAACCTCCAGGCGAGCTAATGGCTAAAGAGGGAGTTAGCCGCAAAGCGAAATTATTTGCAACGCGAGCGGACTTGAGTCCGCTCGCGCTACTTGAGACGTTGGCGGAGCATCTTCTGCAATTGGATACGCGATAAGTTCGATGCTTCAGTTCCGCACGCTGTGATGCGGGTCGATGACGAATTTCTTGGGCACGCCGGAATCGAACGCCTGGTACGCCTCGGGCGCCTGCCCGAGAGAAATCAGCTCGACATTTACCGCCTTCGCAATCTTGATGCGATCGTGAAGGATCGCCATCATCAGGCCGCGGTTGTATTTCATCACAGGCGTCTGGCCCGTCGTAAAGGAATGGGACTTTGCCCATCCGAGTCCCAGCCGCATCGTGAGATTCCCGCTCTTCGCGGCCGGATCCTTAGCGCCGGGATCTTCGGTGACGTACAGGCCGGGGATGCCGATCGCTCCAGCGGCGCGGGTCGCTTCCATCAGCTGGTTGAGTACGACCGCAGGCTCGTCCTTGCCGCCGTGTCCTTTGGCTTCGAAGCCTACGCAATCGACGGCACAATCCACTTCCGGAACCCGCAGGATTTTCTCCAGATGTTCGCTGATAGAGCCGCCTTTCGAGAGGTCAATTGTTTCGCAGCCGAACGAGTGGGCGTGGTCAAGCCGCGCCCGATTGAAATCCGCGACGATCACCACCGCCGCGCCGAGCAGGAATGCCGCCGATGCGGCCGCCAGTCCAACCGGGCCTGCGCCGGAGATGAGCACGGTTGAGCCGGTTGTTACTCCCGCGCTAACACATCCGTGATAGCCAGTGGGCAGAATATCACTAAGACATGTA
Organism: Binatus sp. (SeqCode); assembly: GCA_049590495.1. Classification (GTDB taxonomy): domain Bacteria; phylum Desulfobacterota; class Binatia; order Binatales; family Binataceae; genus Binatus. The sequence continues at coordinate 380 of JBAWCX010000229.1, read as the reverse complement.
AGGTCCCTGACTTTAGCGAGCGCCTGATCCTTGTCCGGGAACTTAAGCAGGTTCCAATCGGCGTATGGGACCATCACGTATTCGGCCTGTCCCCCGACCCAACCGCCCATATCGACGTAGCCGTAGGCACCACCGGCCCGAGCGGGGTTCACATTGAGGCAGACGTCGGTGCGGCGCTCCTTGCAGTTGCGGCACCGTCCGCACGAGATGTTGAATGGCACCGAGACCAGGTCGCCCTTGCCAATGAATTCGACGCCGCTGCCGCATTCGATCACTTCGCCGGTAATCTCGTGCCCCAGGACCAGTCCGGCCGGCGCCGTGGTGCGGCCGCGCACCATATGCTGGTCGCTGCCGCAGATGTTGGTCGTGATCGGTTTGAT
>JBAWCX010000228.1:0-1666 GCA_049590495.1 Binatus sp. (SeqCode) | reverse complement strand
CGCTCGCGGAGGCTCACGGCGGCAATTCACGCCGGCGTCTCAGCGAGCTGGCGGAACTCGTGATCACCTCGAACGCGCGCCTGGAAGAGCTCGCGAAGATCGAGCAGGAGGCGCGTGAGCGCCTGGGCGTGATGGCTGGAGAGATCGCGACGTTGCGCGCGGCGGCGGAAGAGATTGGCGCCGTGATGCTCGAAGCGGCGTCCAAGGTCGAGGCGCGCAAGTCGCGGCTCGACGCGCTCGAAAGAGAATTGGCGCACGTCCGCCGTGAAGCGGACGCGCTCGAAGCGCAGATCGACGAGCATCGCGCGAACCTCGAACGCTCGCATACCGAACACGCCGAGTTCGAGCGCGAACTGGAAAATCTTTCTGCGCAAGATATCGCGGCGCGCGCCCGCGAGACCGAACTCGAGGCGGAACTCTCGCGCCTGCGTGCCGCTTGCGACGCGTCCGAGCACGAGCTCGAAGCGCGTCGCGCCGACTATAATCATGCGCAAGAGGCGCTGATGGCTCTGGAAGCCGAGGCTACCGACTGCGGCCTCAAGCGCGAACGTGCCCGCGCGCTCAGCGAAGAGTTGGCGCGCGCCTTCGTCGAGAAATTCGGCGCCGAGTTCGACGCGATGGCGGCCGAGATAGTTCCCGCCCTCGACGGCAGAATCGCCACCGATGACGACGCGCGAATCGTCGAGTTGCGCGCCAAGATGGAACGAATCGGCGAGGTCAACCTGGCAGCAGACAGCGAAGTCCAGGAACTCGAGGAACGCGCGGGCGTGCTGGGCACCGAGCGCGCCGACTTGCAGAGCGCGCTCGACGATCTGACCAAGACGATCACGCATCTGAATCGCGAGGCGCGCAAACGCTTCGCCGAAACCTTCGAGGGTGCGGCCAAAAACTTTGCCGAGCTGTTCCCCAAGCTGCTCCGCGGCGGCAAGGGACGTCTCGAGCTGACCGACGCCGGCGACGTGCTCGAGGCGGGCGTCAACGTGCTCGTCCAGCCGCCCGGCAAGAAGGTCAAGGAGATCGGCCTGCTGTCAGGCGGCGAGAAGGCGCTGTCCGCGATGGCGCTGATTTTCTCGCTGTTCCTGCTCAATCCCAGCCCGTTCTGCGTGATGGACGAAGTCGACGCTCCCCTCGACGAGTTCAGCCTCGCGGCCTTCACCACGCTGATGGCCGAGCTGAAGCAGCGCTCGCAGTTTATCGTGATCACGCACAACCAGCGCACCATGCAGCGCGCCGATCAGATTCACGGCGTGACGATGGATCGCCCGGGCGTGTCGCGGATTATCTCGCTCCGAATCCCGCAAGCGGCCTGAGAAAGTGCGCGCGGCTAGATCAAACTGTAGCCGCTGCCCTTGCGATCGAATCCGATGCCGACGCCCTTTTCGATCAGGCCGAACTGCTTGAGCAGCGGCTGACTGTACGTCACCAGTCCCGTCACTTTGTCGAGCGGTTCCGTGGCGAGGATAAGCGCCGACTGCGCCATCCATTCGACCGGCTCGCCGCTCGGGTCGTCGGGTCCCTTGACCAGGTGATGGTGCACCGTGCCCGGCGTCGCGACGACCTGTGACGGCGACACGCACGTCACCGAGATTCCGTCGTCGTAAACTTCTTCGGCGAGCCCCTGCGTGAAGCGCTCGAGCGCCGCCTTCTCTGCCCCGTAGCATACGCC
>JBAWCX010000227.1:0-8274 GCA_049590495.1 Binatus sp. (SeqCode) | reverse complement strand
GGAGATCGGGCTGCGACGGATCGGGCGCGGGATGCGACGGCGGCGCGTCGAGGATCGGCAGGCCGTCGGCTCCGTAGGCCGACGCGCCGGTGTTCGAGGCAACCTGAGTGCCGCGCATGTCGGAGCGCTGGCGCACGACTACTTTGTCTGCGTTGGAATCATCGGGATTTCCGCCGTAGCCGGTCTCGGCCAGCACCAGCGGCAGCGGATCTTCTTCGGTATCGATCGGCTGATGGAGCTTGGCCAGCTCGACGCGGGCTCTTTTCGCATAGGTGGTGGTCGGGAAATGTTTCTCGACGGCGGCGAAAGCCTGCGCGGCCGAGTATCGCTTGCCTTCCTTCTCGAGCGAAATTCCGAGCTCGAACAGCGCGTCCGGCGCGACCGGAGTCTCAGGATATTTCTGCAGCAGCTCGGCAAATCGCGACTCCGCCGCGCGAAAGTTCGCGCGCTTATAATAATAGTTGCCGACAATCATCTGGTTGCGCGCGAGCATCTCACGGCATACCAGCACCTTGTCGTGCGCCAACTCGGCGAAGTCGCCTTCCGGAAAGCGCTGTTCCAATTCCTGGAAGCGCTTGAGCGCCGCCACCGTCTTGCCTTGATCCTGGTCCTCGCGCCCTATCTGATCGTAGTAACTCATCCCGATGTAGTAGCTGACGAGCTCGAGGTTCTTGCTGGTCGGATGCATCCGCTCGAAGTCATCGAGCGCGCCGATCGCCTCGGCGTAATCCTTCTGCTGATAGTAGGCGAGGCCGATTTTCATCTCGGCATCCTCGGCGTACGGGCTGAACGGGAACTTATCGATCACTTCCTGATAATTTTCGATAGCGGCCTTGTACTCTTTTGTCGCAAAATCAAGTTGAGCTTGTGCGTAGTAGTTCTCGCCAGAGGGCTTCTGGCGCAGACTGCAGGCGGCGGCAGGCAGCAGGGCAAAAGCCACCAATATCAACAGCAGGCGTTTCATCAGGTGACGCGCAAAGGTTAGACAAGGCTCCAAGGCATTGCAATCCGCGCGCGCTTCCCTGTTCGGGGCATCGCCGCAATAATCGGGCCGATTCAGGTATTTTTGGACTCGCGCGGCTTGCGGAATGAGGCCGAAAATACTGGCTTCCCCGCCGCGACGTACTTGCGCGCGAACCCGGTCCGCTCCGCGCCGGGCGCGGCTTCGACTGCCCGGATAAATCCCGCCGCGAGCATCATCGGAAAAATCTCGGCCGCGTAATTGCGCACGTCAGTCGCGACGTAGGCGATCGCACCCGGCTCAACCGTGCGAAACAGGCTCGCGGCGAGCGTCGGCGTGAACAGGCGATGCTTGATGTGCCGCTCCTTGGGCCATGGGTCGGGATAGTAGATGTGATAGGCGCTCACGCTCGCGTCCGCGAGCATCAGGTTGACGAGCGTGCGCGCGTCCATTCGCACGACGCGCAAATTGTCGACGCCCGCGCGGCCGCATCGCACGGCCAGCACGCGCGTGATCGTCGCGGAGAGCTCGACCGCGATAAAGTCGCGCTCGGGAAATTCGGCGGCGCGCTCGATGATGAACTCGCCCTTACCGGCGCCGATCTCGATTTCGACGGGCGCCCGGCGGCCGAACATCGCCGGCGGATCGATCGTGAAGACGCGGTCGTCGGGCTTGAACAGTACGCGCTCGCCGATTTCGCGCGCCTTGGGATTGCCCCAGATGCGCGCCGCCTTTCGAAGTCTCGCCATGAATGAGCATGACGATAGCGTTCGCCGCCCTACTCCGCTATCCGTGCCGCGACGGAAACTAACCCCTAACCCCTTCCCCTGGTGGAAGGGGAACCGGATGAGGAGAGAGGGCCTGCTTAGTCGGGGCGTTTCAAGAAGGCGCGGACGCGATCGGATAGCGGCTTCAGGTCGGTGTTGTCGACCAGCGCGCTTGCCATTCGGACCGGATCGCCGAAGAAAAAACGCTCGTAGAGAACCTGCCGGCCTCCGAAGGCGCTGCATGCGACTTCCCACGCCAATCGATAAAGCGCGACGCGCTCCTTGGCGTCCGCATCCGCGGCGCCGAAGTAGCGCTCGATATCGGGCAGCTCGGCGGGATTTGCGAAGTCGGCCGCGGACGGCGTCGCCATCAACGAGCTCGAACTGTTGAGCTGGATAATTTCGACCAGGCGCGGATACAGCCGCGGGAAAAGATTGCGCGCGGTGTCGAGCGGCGCGCGCGCGGGCGTGAACACGCCCCACTTGTCGGGCGCGGCGTCAGCTTCTGCCGCGCGCAGGCACGCGCGCATCGTCTCGGTGGTCATGATCATCTCGGCGATCCGCTCGCGGACGTGCGGCAGACTCATCGCGTCGCTGGCCTCGGCGATTCGCGCCGCCAGTCCGAGGATGAATTCGCTCTTCGCGACATTTTTCACCGCCACCTGGTGCATCATGTGGACGACGGCGCCGGTGCCCGCATACAGCGCGTTGCATCGCGCGACGTCGCCGCACAAGAACACGCGCTCCCACGGGACGAGCACGTTGTCGAACACGACCACCGCGTCCATCTCGTCGAAGCGCGACGCGAGCGGATTGTCGAAGCGCGAACGGCCCAGGTCGTAGGTGTCGCGGCATAGGAACTTGAGGCCCTTGGCGTTGCACTGGATCGCAAACGACAGCGCAAACGGCTCCGCGGCCGGCTCGGCCTTCAGGACCGTGGAAGGAAACACGAGCAGCTCCTCGGAGAGCGGCGCGAGCGTCGCGAGCATCCGGCAGCCGTTCACGACGATGCCGTCTTTGGTCTTCTCGACGAGCTTGAGCGCGAGGTCGGCGTCTGTGTGTCCCGCCCATCCTGCGGCGCGGCTCGCGCGCGGGTTGACGAGCGTATGCGTCGCGCACCAATCGTGATGGCGCGCCTCCATATAGTAGTTCCAGATGTTGTCGCCGTGGCGCGGATCGCTCTCGGCAAAAAACTTGCGCGCGGCGGCCATCGCGGCGAGACTCACGTTGAGGTAATCCGGCGTGCGCCCGAGCATCCCGCAGCCGAAGTCCGCCCACGTCTTCATCATGCGCGAGCGCTTGCGCAGGTCGTCGGCGTTTTTCGGAATGATGAACGACATTCCGGCGCGGCCGCCGTCATCGGTGCGAAACGTCATCGTCTCGGGATGCTCCATCTGCATGTCGTAGAGCGACGCGACCGATCGCGCGCAGTTGGCGAACGCCGGATGCGCGGTGACGTCGCCTGCCCGCGCGCCCGCGATCCAGATTTCGGCGCCAAGCTTCTTCAGCGACGACAGGTAATTGTTGCCGGAGCGCGCGCCCATCTCAGATGACCTCGTTGAGCAGCGGCAGCCGCTTCCGGATTCGTTCGGCGGCGTCGGCCGGCGCCATGTACGGCGGCCGTGCCGGGCCCATCTCGATTCCGGTCGCGACCGACGCGGTGACCTTGGTGGTGCCGAGATGGCCGAGCGTTTCCTCGCCGCCGCGCGGGAAGCATCGATTGAGGCGGCGCTGAATTTCTTCGGCGCGCTTGTAGTCGCCGGCCTTGTACGCCTTCAGTAGCGCGACCGCCGCAGGCACCGCGAAAATATTGATGAAGCCGCCCGCCGCGCCGAGCATCAGTCCCGCCAGCATCGCGCGAAACGTATTATAGATGTCCGCGCGGCCGCCGACTTCGTCGTACAGCGCCTCGAGATGTTGCAAGTCGGTGAGCACTTCCTTGAATGCGACGACGCCGGGAATCGTCGCGAGCTTGCCGGCGAACTTCGGCATGATGTTGAACTTGCTGAGCGCGGGATTGTGGTAGATGACGACGGGCAGGTCGCCGGCGTCGGCAATCATGCGGTAATGGCGCTCGACTTCGGCCTCGCCGCATCGCCAGTAGTACGGCGGGATCACTTGCTGCACGTCGTAACCGAGGCGCGCGGCGATTTTCGCGTAGCGCAGAGTCTCGAGCGTGGTCGCGCCCGAGGTCATCGCGACTGCTGCGAGTCCGGCGCGCTTGCGCGTCTCTTCGATCACGATTTCGAAAACCCGCGTGCGCTCGGCTTCATCCATATGCAGAAATTCGCCGATGCTCGGCGCGGCGACGACGCCATCCGCGCCCGCCGCAATCGCCCACTGAACTTCGCGTCGCAGCGCATCTTCGTTGAGCCGGTAGTCGTCATGAAACGGCGTCACCAGCATCGCGAGTATTCCGTGTGCAAGTTTCAATGCGCACCTCCGGCGGTATCAGGCGGCCTCCCGCTCGGCGCCGCTGAAAGTAGGTTGGAAGAAGAAGATCGCCTGGCCGGTTCCGATTGCGGCTTCGTATTTTCCGAACTGCTCGCCGCGCCAGGTCCACGCGTCGCCGCCCATCGCACCGGCCATCGTGATGTAGTGCGAGAAGCGGCCCTCCGGCGAGCAGTGCGCGCGGTAGTCGTCGGCGGCGGCGAGGACAGCGTCATGCCGCCCGGCTTTGAACCATTCCATGATTCGTTCGTCGTAGAGGCGGTTGGCAGTTGACGCGATGTCGTCGGGCGACGCCGACGCGCGATCGAGAATTCGATCATAGTCCCAGAACTTGTGCGACATGCCGCCAGACGCCACGACCACGACCCGCCGGTTCGATTTCCAGATAGCCTGTCCAATCGCGGCGCCATAAGCCAAGTCGTTTTTGACCGACGCCGTCTGACACACGCTCACCGAGAGCACGCGGCGGCGCGCCTCATGATTGAAATAGTACATCACGTTGAGCGTTGGATAGTGAATTGGCAAGTTAGTATGTGCCGACGCGATCGCACGAATCCCGCGCTCACGCGCCTCCAGCTCGACTCCGCGCGCAAGCTCGGGGTCGCCCCGATAATCATAGTCGAGGTTATGCAGCATCGCGGGCAGCTCTTCCGATGTATACACACCCGACAGCCGCTCGTGAGCATTGAGTACATACTCCAAAGTAGAGAACCAGTGAGTATCGATTAGTAAGAAGGTATCGAAGTCGAGATGACGGATGCGTTCCCGCTCGAGCTTCGGCATCGCGTCGTAGAAAGTCGTCACGTTGCGGCCCATGTAGGCGCGGCGCGCGACCGGATCGGTGATCATCAACCGCGGTACATGCGTGGTAAAGACGGTCGCGACGACCTTACCCATCGTGGTCCTCCTCGCCGTATGCGACGCACACCAGTTTCGGCTCCGTCCAGAACTCCATGCTTAAGCGGCCGCCCTGCCTGCCGAGCCCGCTCATCTTTGCACCTCCAAACGGAACGCGCAGATCGCGCAGAAAAAAACTGTTGACCCAAACCATCCCGGTCTTAATTTTTTCGCTGACCCTGAGAGCGCGGTCTATGCTTGACGTCCACACGTAAGCCGCCAGGCCGAAGCGGGTGGCGTTGGCGCTCGCGATCGCGTGCTCTTCGTCGTCGAAACGCTCGACGGTCAGCACCGGTCCGAAGATTTCCTCGGACACGGCGCGTGAGGTCGCATCGACGCCGTCGAGGATCGTGGGCAAGTAGTAGAATCCGCGCGCGAGTTCGGCTGGGCTCTTGCCGCCGGCCAGAAGTTTCGCGCCGTTGGCCACCGCTTCGGCGACGAAGGAATGAACGCGCTCGCGATGCGCCGCGGAAATAAGTGGACCGTAGTCGGTGCCGTCGGCGAGCGGGTCGCCAATCCTGAGCAGCGGGATTTCGGCGGCGAGTAGTTCGAGAAAGTCGGCGGCGATTCGCCGGTCAATCAACAGTCGCGAGCCCGCCACGCACGATTGTCCCTGGCTGCGATAGATGGAGCGCGCGACGCCCGCCGCGGTGCGCTTCAGATTCGCGTCGGCGAAAACCAGATTTGGCGACTTGCCGCCGAGCTCGAGGGTGACGCGCTTGAGCGATTCCGCCGCCGACGCCATCACGCGCCGCCCGGTCGCGACGCCGCCAGTGAATGCAATCGCATCAACGCCCGGATGCGAGACGAGCGCCGCGCCCGCGTCGCCGAGGCCGGGCACGATATTCAGCACGCCCGACGGCAGGCCAGCTTCGTTCGCGATTTCGCCGAGCGCGATCGAAGTCAGCGGCGCCAGCTCCGACGGCTTGAGCACGCAGGTATTTCCGGCAGCAAGGCACGGCCCAAGGTTCCACGTCGCGAGCATCAGGGGAGAGTTCCATGGAATGACGATCGCGCCGACGCCGACGGGAGGCCGCTGCGTGACGCTCATCAGTTTCAGATCGCGGCCGAGGAATTTCGCGTCGCTGTCGGCGGCCTCGTGAGTCCAGGTCTGCGCGGCGGCGGCAAAGAATCTGATGTTGCGCGCGGCGCGTGCGACGTCGTGATTGACGCACTCCGAGACGGGCTTGCCGACGTCGCGCGCCTCGAGCATTCCGAGCTCACGCGCGCGCTTTTCGATTCCGTCCGCCAGCTTGCCCAGGATCGCCGCGCGCGCGTCGGCATTCATCCGCGGCCACGGTCCACGATCGGCGGCCTCTCGCGCCGCATCGACTGCACGATTCACGTCGTGGGCGCTCGCGCTCGCGACGTCGGCCAGTTCGCGTTCAGAGGCCGGCTCGATGTCGGTGAAACGCGCCGACTTGGCCGCGTCGACATGGCGTCCGGCGATGAACAATCTCGTTTCCATTTCGCTCGTAAGATGAAGTTTCGCCGATTCGCTGAAACATAGCAAAAGGCAGGGGGTGACCCCCTGCACCCAGTACTAAGGCAAAGATGCGGGCGGAGTTACCCAGCGTACTCGAAGAGTCCGTGTTCGAACTTGTGCCACGGCACTTTGCTTGACCGTTGATCGGAACGGCCTTAACCTGACCGGCAGGCGCCGACCTCAATCGTGGCTGCATTACCGACCATCATTCCGATCTTTCCGTTGCCCAACCTCGTGTTGTTCCCGGGGTTGAGCGTGCCACTGCATATTTTCGAGCCGCGCTATCGTGAGATGATCGCCGACGTCCACGACGCGCACGGGATAATCGGGATGGCGCTGCTCAAAGGCGACTGGCAGGCCGACTATCATGCCTATCCGGATATCTTCGAGGTCGGCTGCGCGGGCAAAATTGGCGGCCTCGTCAAGCTTGCCGACGGGCGCTACAACCTGGCGCTGGAGGGCATCGGCGAGTTTCGCGTCGTGCGCGAGATTCGCGATCGGTCATATCGGCAGGCGCAAGTGAATTGGTGCCCGGTTCGACCCGACGCGCTCGATTGCGACGCCGAGACGATGGACGCGTTGCGCGAGATGCTCTTCAGCTATCTGGGTGAGGCTGCGCACGAGGCGTGGCGCACGATAGTCGAGCAGCGAGGACTGCGCGGCGCCGAGCTAATCAACTTCCTGTGCTTTCATCTCGACATCACGCCGCTCGAAAAGCAGACCCTTCTCGAGGCGCTGTCGGATCGCGTTGATTGCCTGCTCGACGTGCTCACCTTCAAGCTCGAGGAGCGCAAGCGCGGCCCCGCAGGCGCCGGCGGCGGTCCCGACACGGTGCAGTAGCGGTATTCGCGGAACCGGAATCACTCGTTTCTGCCTGACGGACCCAGAATCCACTTTCCAAATTCCCGCAGTTGCGCCCTAAAATCTCGGCGGTGAGGTGCAGCCTGTGAATGGCGCCTATGCGACACATTGCGGACAGTTTGTGGCCGAATCGTAACGCATGTCGCAAATGAGTCAGCGTGCGCACAAACGTGGCTAATTCGCATAATGCGGAATGATTTGCGAAAAGTTAGGCAATTTCGTGAATTGCTCAACAACTCGGGACAAAGTTGCTATTCATGAGGCCTTAACAAGCTGGCTAATTTCAATTAGGGCAGTTGCTGATAAATTCGGCATGATCGTTGCTAGCTCACCTGTTGATCAAACAAAGTGGGAAACCCGACCCCCCAAACGGCCTGACCCCGCTTAAATCCGGTGCAGGCACGGTCGGGTGAGGACAAAAGTACGATGGAATGGGAAAATAGCGCTCTCGGAAATCTCTTTGTGCCTGACGTCTTGACGCCTGAGCAGTTCTACGACAGCCGGCGCGACGACAGCACCATCCGGCCCGTCAAGAAGCTGATGATGGCTATCCTGGAGGATGCGCTTCGATGCTTCCAGAATAACTCCGACGCCAAGGGCGGACCGCGCAAGCGTCTGTTCAGCGAAGCGGAGCAGTGGCTGATCGGCGAAGGCGGAGAGGGGCCATTCTCGTTTGAGACGGTCTGCGAAACCTTGGGAATCGAACCGCAGTTTCTGCGCCGGGGTCTACGCGACTGGCGCAATCAGCAGTTGGCCGGGGTCTCGACGCGGCGGCTGGCGAGGCGCTCGCCGGTGGTCCGCAGCGGGCGCATCAGCGCTCCTGCGCGTCGCGATGCGAAACGCGCGGCGAC
>JBAWCX010000226.1:0-1541 GCA_049590495.1 Binatus sp. (SeqCode) | reverse complement strand
GAGCAGTTGCGCGCCGACCATGTCGTGCTCGCGGCCACGGCGCCGATCGCTTCGCGACTCTATCGCGGCAGCGACGAGGTCGAACGCAAGCTGATGGCGACCGAATACGCCCCGACGGTCAAGATTGGCCTCGCGACCAGCCGGCATTGGCGCAATGAACCTGCGTTGAAAGACGTGTGGGGGTTTTTGATCCCGCGCCCCGACCGCCAGCTCGTCGCGTCGGCCACTCTCGAGTCCGCCAAGGATGTCACCCGCGTACCGGACGGCGAGATGCTGAACCTGTTCGTCAAGCCGGAAGCCGCGGGCGCGATGATGGATCTGTCGGACGATGAAATCGTCGCCAAGGTGCTGCCCGACATCGAGCGATTTTTTCCCGGCGCGACCGCAACGAAGCGCTTCGCGCAAATCCAGCGATGGCCTAACGCGTTGCCCAAATCTCCGGTAGGCCGCAGCCGCGACCTGGCCGAGTACAGGAAGACGCGGCCGTCGTCGCGCCGCGTGCTGCTGGCCGGCGACTACATGGGACTGCCGCACTTCGAGTCGGCAATCGAGACAGGGATGTGGTGCGCGGATCAGATAATCGGCGCGCCTGACTAGCTACATATTGTCGACGATCGCTTTGCCGAACTCCGAGCACTTCAGGAGTTTCGCGCCGGTCATCAGGCGCTCGAAGTCGTAGGTGACCTCTTTCTTGCCGATCGTCTTCTCGAGGCCGCGAATGATTCCGTCGGCAACTTCCTGCCATCCCATGTGCTCGAACATCAGCACGCCTGACAGGATCACCGAACCCGGGTTCACCTTGTCCTGGTTGGCATACTTCGGCGCGGTGCCGTGCGTCGCTTCGAAGATCGCGTGGCCGGTCAGGTAGTTGATGTTCGCGCCGGGAGCGAGTCCGATGCCGCCGACCTGCGCCGCGAGCGCGTCGGACAGATAGTCGCCGTTGAGGTTCATCGTGGCGACGACGTCGAACTCGTCGGGGCGCGTCAGCACCTGTTGTAGCGTAATGTCCGCGATCGCATCCTTGACCAGTAATTCGCCGGCCGGCGGCTTGCCGTTGCAATCGTCCCATCCGACCGCCTTGCCCTTGTATTCGCGACGGACGAGTTCATAGCCCCAATCGCGAAACGCGCCCTCCGTGTACTTCATGATGTTGCCCTTGTGCACGAAGGTCACGCTCTTGCGCTTGCGCTTGATCGCGTAATCGAGCGCGGCGCGAACCAGACGCTCGGTGCCCTCACGCGAGACCGGCTTGATGCCGATTCCCGACGTATTGGGGAAGCGGATTTTCTTGACGCCCATCTCGTCCTGCAAAAATTTGATGAGCTTCTTCGCCTCGGGTGACTCGGCGGGCCATTCGATTCCCGCGTAGATGTCTTCGGTGTTCTCGCGGAAGATTACGACGTCGAGTTTTTCGGGATGCTTGACGGGACTCGGCACGCCGGCGAAGTAGCGCACCGGACGCAGGCATACGTAGAGATCGAGCATCTGGCGCAGCGCGACGTTGAGCGAGCGGATGCCGCCGCCGATCGGCGTCGTCAGCG
>JBAWCX010000225.1:0-3670 GCA_049590495.1 Binatus sp. (SeqCode) | reverse complement strand
CTTGGGTTTGCTGGCTTTGCCGACCGTGTCCTTGGTGCCAAAAGACACAGAACTGGGTTTGATCGATATGGTACCGGCCTCAGGCGTCGGCGTTGGGGTTGGAGTCGCCGTGTTGGTGGCGGTCGCCGTCGTGGTCGCAGTTGCCGTCGCCGTGGCGGTCGCCGTCCTGGTTGCGGTGGCAGTAGGTGTCGCCGATCCGCTCGATGTCGACGTCGCGGTCGCGGTTGCGGTCGCAGTCGGAGTCGGGGTCGTGCCGCCGGTAGGAGTCGCCGTCGGCGTCGCCGTCACAACTGTCAGGCTGCAGCCGCTGGCGGTCGGATCGAGCACCGTCAGGAATCCGCTGGTAAGTTGATTGGGAGATGCCGCAGCGTTCGACGCGACGTTCGATCCCTGAAAGGCGGTACTCGTGACTGGGAAGTTGGTCGAATAGGTAAAGCCCGAAACGTAGATTAGCCCTTGGGCGTCCACCTTGATGCCGACCGCGCCATCCAGCTGTCCGTTGCCGCCGAGGAACCGCGAGAAGAGTAGCTGGCTCGCCGGCAGCGCCGTGGGATCCAGTTCGGCGACAAATGCAGTCACCGGCACCATGAATCCATCGATGTCGACTTTGCCGGAAGGGTTCGAGGTCTGGCACGCGTTCGCGCTCAGCGGGAATCCCCCGCTCTGCCCCACTACCCCAGTCGAGGAAGCCGTTATACCGGTTACGTAGACCTTGCCGTTGCTCAGCGCCATGTCGACGATCGCTTCGCCGATACCAATGTTGCCGGCGCCAGTGCTGATTAGTGTTCCTAGCCCGCTGAAGTAGGTCGAGTAGCGGACCTGGTTCAGGCCGGCGTCGTTCGTGTTCAGCTTGGTTACAAAGCCTGCGGTAGCAGGCGGGCCGGCGTTACTCGCATTGCCGGCTTGGTTGGTGCTCTGGAACGCCATATTGTCAATGCCCGCGACCGGGAAGTTGGTCGATCCTGTCAATCCGGCCACCCACACCACTCCCGAGCTGGGATCGGCCTGGATCGAAGTTCCAACGTCTCCCACCACGAACCCGCTGACGAACCCCGTACCTGCATTCCCCGAACCGCCCAGATACGAGGAGTACATCAGCGAGTTCGCAGCGGTGCCGCCCGGGTTGATCCCGGCGACAAATGCATTGCTGGTCGCGAGCGCGGTGCCCATGTAACTCATCTGAGCGGGATTTACGGTCTTCAAATCGCTGGAGAACGTGGCGCCGGTGATCCAGATATTCAGATTCGAGTCCAAGGCGAGGCCGATCCCAGCCTCGGCACTTTGGCCGTTGCCGCTGCCGCCGTAATAGCTGTTGAACGTCGGCGAGGCGCCCGGGCCAGGAACTTGTTCCGGAACCACCATCACGAATGCGTTGCTCTTGCTGCCCTTCGCCTGCGAATTCAGGTCAGTCTGAAAGGCGTTGGCAGTGACGGGAGTGAACCCGCGAGCCTGGGTGCTTTGCGTCGAGCCGACCAGATAAGCGGTGCATCCTGTGCTGCAGGTAGGATCGAGCGCGACTCGCGCGACAGTAGCGTTGTCTTCTCCGTCTATGTAACAGGAGTACACCGGTTCGGTGCCGCCTGAATTCAGCTCGGATACGAACCCTACGTTAGTACCGCCGTTCTTCTGGTTGTTGGTCTGTCCCCATGTCCCGCATGATCCGGTGCCCGGAAAAACATTAGTCGGGTCGGCGCAAAGGTGATTGCCTGGGTTTGGCCCGGAATAGGTTTGGCCGACGACGAATGCCTCGCCGCTCTTATCGACTGCGATGCCGAAGCCAATATCTCCGTTGCCGTTTCCAGTGTCATTTGAGCCGGCGCACACTCCGTTTCTTTCGTCGCCCTTTGCGCCTTCGTAAGTCGCATAAACCAGCGACGCGGGCCCCGACTTCGTGGTGTCGAACTTCGCGATCATGACATTGGGATTCTGACTTGGCGGAGCAAAGTTGCCCATGAGTGTGCTCTGAAAGAACCCGCTCACGCCAGGAAGATCGTTGGATTCCGCGCTCCCGGCGATATACGCCATGCCAGTCGTACCATCGAGGGCCACATCCAGCGAGACATCAGCGACCAACAGCGGAGTACCCTGCGTAACGAACGACAACTGCTCCAGATTGAGCATGCTGAAACTCGAACCGTGGCCGCCGTAGTAGGTTGAGTATTTGATCTGCGGGCTTGCGGCGGCTACTTCCGGGTCGATCACGATCGGGCGCGAATGATCGTAGGCGGCGAGGCGGAGGCCAGCCTCGTGATGCTCGATGCCCGCGATTGTCTTCGCGTCTTTTGCCAGCGTCAGCGATCCTGCCACCGGCGTGCGCGTCCCGTCGGCAAGCTCCTGGTAAATCTTCGGGCTGCGAATTGTCAGCGAGCCGGAGCCGGTCTCGATTCGAAGATTACCCTGCTGGTCGAGGCTGGTGCGGTTGCCTCCTTCGATCGCAAACTTGATCTTCGAGGTGTCCGCGCCCGGCGCGGCGACGATATCGTATTCGAGCGCGTCGGGATTGCCGTAGTAGACCAGATCGATTCCGGGATAAACGTTTTGATAGCGAACCTTGGCGAAGGTCGGGATATTCTGATGCCACTTGCTGTGATCGTCGCCAATCAGGTAGTTGACGCGGGCACGCAGCTCGCTTTCACCGGCAACCTCCGGATGGGGGTTCGCGCCGATCAGCCGGATACGCACGGCGGACTCGTTGAGGTTGGTATGGTCCACGAACGGCTTGCCGTCCAACCGGATCGGATACGGAGATTTGTCCATTTCGCCGCCGATCATCGAGAAAGTCGCGGCGTCATCAGTCAAGAACAGTGACATGCGGCCGGCCCGCGCCAGGTACCTGACGCTCGGGTTGACCTGGCCCTGGTTCTTCTCGAAATACAGCGGCAGCCCGGCAATCTTGTTGAGCGCATCCTTGCGCGCTTGCTCCGGATTCTGCACCGCCTTCGATGCTCTGTACGCCGTGACGCTTCGCGAGCCAAACGTCATCCCGACGAAAGCCATGATCGCGATCGCCCCTACCGACACCGCCGCGATCGTCAATCGCGCGCGCGCCGAAACCCCCGAATTACCTACAGACATAGTGTCCTCCCCGTGTGGATCCCCGCGTTTAATGAAACCGCCGCCCGAGGGCCAACCTCCGGCAGGCGCAAATTCGTAATTTGAGCATTAGTATCATTACCCTCGTCTAAAGACAAGATAATTGACCACAGCGATCTAAAAGCGCGCAATTAACAGAATAAGATAACGAGGAACCAGGAAAGCCGTTGTAGGAACGGCCCGGATGAGTCATACAGCATAAAATTGCGCGTCACAACGCGTCGTCGAGGCGATGGAATCCCTCCGGCAGCCGACAGCAGCACAACTACGCACAACTACGACGGCCAGCGTTGTACCTCTCCCGTCGCTCACCCTTCGGCTCGCGCCGACCTCTCCTCGGAGAAGGAGAGGTTAGGAACCGGAAAAGATCCGGGATTCTTCGCTTCGCTCAAGAATGACACAAAAAAGTTCTAACAGGGGCGAAGCCCCGCATCTTTTTTCTTAGTACTGGGTGCAGGGGTCACCCCTGCCGAAGGAAGCGTGAAACCCACCGCGGGTTTCACATTAAATAAAGTGATTTTATCGCCCTCGTCCTCTCACTCTCGATGGTAATCCTGCAGCGCGCGCACCTCGAACG
>JBAWCX010000224.1:0-1602 GCA_049590495.1 Binatus sp. (SeqCode) | reverse complement strand
CGCAACGGAAGCCGAAGTCGTCGCGCAGCCAATCCTTGAAACGGTCGTAATGCTCGTATCCGGCCGGAGCGTGCCGGCGAGAATGTGGGGACGTGGGATAGACGAAAGGCCTCGGGAGCGGTAGGCGTTCAATAGCCATTCAGGCTGCCTGAGAGGTCGAGGCTGAGGGGAGGAGCGACGGGATAGGCTCGTCGTCCAGGTGGGCTTGGTAGCACCGGGTGAGATAATCCAGCACGTTGATCCCTTGCTGGCGGCACGTCGCGACCACCGTCAGCATCCGCTCCACGAACCGGCTCCCCGACTCGCTGGCTGTACCCCCGCTGATCCGCCGCCAGATCACGGCATGGCGCAACGCGCGCTCCGCCGCGTTGTTGGTCGGCTCCACTCCGGGGAACCACACGAAATTCCACAGCCCCTCTTCCACACGAAGGATCTCGGCGCAGGTCCGGGCCGTCGTCGCGCAGCCACACTTCGTGCCGTCCTCCAGGGCGCGGCGCACCCGGGGCCTCAAGCGGAGGATCCGCTGTTGGAAGCTGCGCTCTTTCAGCGTGCCGTCCCGCGCCCGGTGCCACGCCACGAACAGCCGGTCCGACAACCCGAGCAGCCGTCGGCCGGTCACCTCCCCGGGGCCGCCCCGGTCGATCATCGCCTGAAAATCGCGGCGAAGATGACTCCAGCAGATCTGTCTCAAGTACGCCCACAACCAGTCGTAGGACTTGAACCGGTCGCTGCTGACGACCTGGTCCTCCTTATCCCCCAGCAGGCGCTGGGCAACCTTGGCGGAGCGATTGCGGGCGATGGTGAAGACCGTGGCCAACGCGGTGACCGTCACCCACAGCCAGGCCTTGTGTCGGTCCTCGCGCCATCCCGTCTCATCGATATTGACCGCCTCGGCCTCCAGGACCGATCGGGCCAACTCGTGATAGGGCTCGGCCAAGGCCGCGGCCGACTGCCCCTCCAGTTTGCAGATCATGCCGGTGGAGATCGTCAACCCGAACAGATCACCGGCCAGTTGCTGGATCTGCCGCTTGCTGAGGCGATAAGCGCCCGCCAGCGTCGCCAGGACGGCCTGGGTGTACGGGCTGAAGCTGCCGGTGGGGACACCCTCGGGCAGGGTGCCGCAGGTGGTCGCTCCACACCGCGAGCAGGTCAGGCGATGCAACAGGTACTGGTCGACGATCGGCTCGATCTTGGGGAGGTCGGCGACCTGGTGGATCAACGGCTTGAGGTCGTCGCCCAGGAGGGGATGAGCACAGCGCCGGCAGGAACGGGGCCGGCAGTCGGTGGAGGAACGAAGCTTCTCCGGGGGCACCAGGGGGCGTTGAGCCTTGGCGTGCCCCGGTTGTCCGCCGGACTTCCGCCCGGTGGGTGGTGCGGGCGGCTTGCGCTTCAGGCCGATGGGATCCGACGAAGGGGGCTTGGAGGAATTGGTGGAATTGAGCTTGAGCCGGGCCTCGAGATCGGCGACCCGCTGGTCCAGCTCAGCGATCCGGCACCGGAGTGACTCGAAGACGGCCATGAGGGCCGCCTGCGCGTCTGGGGGCACGGTGTTCCAGAGGGATTCAGGGATCGGAGGCGTTGGGCTCATACACAGTTACTACG
>JBAWCX010000223.1:0-6962 GCA_049590495.1 Binatus sp. (SeqCode) | reverse complement strand
CCGTTGAGCAAACTGCAAATCAAACCGTAGGCCCGAACTCCTGCTACTTCACGATTGGCTCTGCCTCGATTGGCTCCATCGACAATCCCTCGGACGTTAGTTTTGAAGGCGAGCTGTACGTGCCCTCCTTCTTCACATACGTGTTGAAAGGAACCCTGAACATCATTCCGCATCAGAACTGCCAATCCGCACCCTTGATGGTTTCGGCGGGCGAGCTCATCGTATTCGGCGCCGTGCACACTATCGGGGCCGGTCCGCCACCCGGAGGAAACCCCATTCCCGTCAACCAACAAGGCGGCCAGGGCGGCGCGATCGTCAGCGTCATCGGCTCAACAGGCCAGATACCAGACCCTTGCCCAAGCCCTGACCTGAGAGAGTGACCTCACTTCCTGGTTAACAAATTGTTTCGTTTTCCTTTCTCCTGAACTTTATTGCCTCAACAAAACGTTTCACGTGAAACCTTTTCGCCTTAAACGCCAGCAACTCTGGGTGCTTTCCCGAAAAAGCGAAACGTTTCACGTGAAACGTTCGCATCTGAAAGCCTGCAAACATCCCGCTGGTTCGCGAATTAGCCGCATTTCGCTGCGCCAATTGATTTGCGCGCACTGGCCGTGCGATGCTTCCGCCCGGATACGACACTAGACACATTTCGTCATCCGCAAGGAGCGATCGACATGGCCGAGGAAGTTCTCAAAGTCACCCGCCATCAGAACTACGCGGTCCTGACGCTCAACCGTCCCGAAAAGCGCAACGCCCTTAATCAGCCATTGATCGAGGCGCTCAACCACGCGCTCATCAAGTTCGACAGCGACCGCGAAATCCGTGCGCTGCTGCTGCGAGGAGAAGGTGCAAGCTTCTGCGCGGGAATCGATCTGAAGGAAGTGGACGAGACCAGCGGCGTTCACAACCCGACCTCGCTCGAGTCCGTCTTCGGCCGCCTGGAACGCTTCCCGGTACCGACCATAGCCGCTGTGCAGGGCGCCGCACTCGCCGGAGGGCTCGAACTGGCGCTCCATTGCGACCTTCGAATCGCGTCGGACAACGCGAAGCTGGGCATGACGCTCGGCCGCGTCGGCCTGATGGTGCCGTACGATTTCACGCGCAAGCTGATCGAGGTTTGCGGCTCGGCCAACACCGCCTGGATTCTCTACACCGCGGACCTGCTCGACGCCGAGCGCGGCCGTCACATGAATATCGTTCACGACGTCGTCGCCGACGCCAAGCTCACCGAGGCGACGACCGCGCTGGCCGAAAAGATAGCAGCCAACGCTCCGCTCTCCCTGCGCGCGATGAAGGCGACGGTCCGCCGATGCATGAGCGAGACGTTCGACGCGTGGCACGACGACATGCTGCAGATGGCGCGCTCGGTCCGCGAAAGCAGCGACGCCAAAGAGGGCGTTCGCGCCTTCCTCGAAAAGCGCAAACCAGTCTGGAAGGCGCAATAGCAATTCCGAACACCACGACGCTCGTTCCCCTCTCCAGAAGGGAGAGGGGCTAGGGGTGAGGTTCCGAATGCCGCCCCAATGCGTTGCGAATCGCCGCGGCGCTCTGCAGCAGAGTGCTCGGCAGGTTCAGCGTTCCCGCGACATTTGAATATGGATACAGCCGCGCATTGATGTGCGCGTGCAGCGGCAGCCCCTCGCCCTGATGAATTTCGTAGTCGAGCGGCAGCGGCCCGAGGATCATCAGTATCCGGTAAATCGCATTTGCGAACTGCCGCATCTGATCCGGCGTCAGTTCCGACAGCAATCCCCGAAAGTCCGGCATCACGACGTCATAGCTGCGCGGGAACAGACCGATCGGACTCGCATAGCTGACGACAGCATCGCCGCGATCGATCACCAGCTTGAGGCGCTCCATCAGCGCGACGATCTCGTGCCATAGATGAGGATTCTCACGCTCGGCGCGCGCCTCCGCGAGCACCGAGGGAAACGGCTCCGGCGACCCGATGATCTGCTGATGCAGATGCGGCTGCGAAGCGCCCGACTCGCGCCCCTGGTTCTTGCGGATCACGACCGAGCAGACGTCCGGATTGTCCAACGCAAGCCGCATCACGC
This sequence comes from Binatus sp. (SeqCode), assembly GCA_049590495.1. GTDB lineage: Bacteria > Desulfobacterota > Binatia > Binatales > Binataceae > Binatus. The sequence continues at coordinate 4,905 of JBAWCX010000223.1, read as the reverse complement.
GCGCATCGGCTTGCATCAGATGCAGGAAATGCCCGCCGCCCAGCGCCCCGGTGAACATCAGGTCAGCCTGCGATCGCGGCGCGTCGATAAAATGACGCGGGTCCTCGACGACGATATACGACTCGTTGCGATTTCCAGTCAGCTCCGCGGGAATTCGCGGGAACAGATTGTTGATGACGCGCACGACCCAACCCGCTGCATCGTCAGCCTTCGCGCCGCTCCATTCGGGGATGTCGTCGCGCGTCAGCCGAAAGATCTCGCGCGTCGTCATGCTTTCGTTGCCGGGACAGAAGGGACACGACTCGGTCTCGTGGCGAATCGCCTCCGGATTCATATGCGGCGTTTCGGGAACGGCGTCTTCGCGGCCGCCAAGCGTGAACGCAAAGCTCTTGCCGCGAACATCGACAACGTATGAAATCACGCCGGTGACTGGATTCTTGATCCAGACCAGCGAACCGTCGCGGATTTCACATTCTATCGGCATCGGAGCGTGATCACCTTTAACAATTGCCGCAACGCCATTACAACGTCGCCTCCAAACCGTCGCGAGCCGCGGCTCACCTTGACTCTGCCGATGGGCTCCGTTATCCCAAGTGATGAGGACGGGGACCCGGCAGTGCCGGGACAAATCGGGGTCTGGCGATCCGCAAGCGCGGGCACCAGCCTTTTTTTTGGCTGTAACCCGAGTCGCCCGCGTCCCGGTATCAAAGTTGAAAAATTTGAACGCTTAATATGCCGCAAATGAAGAAATACCTGTTCACGCCCGGGCCGGCGCCGGTGCCGCCCGAGGTTCTGCTCGAGATGGCGCGTCCGATCATCCACCATCGCACGCCCGAGTTCAGCGCGGCGCTCGATCAAGCGCGCGATCGGATGAAGCCGCTCTATGGCACGTCGGGCGAAGTCATTCTGCTCGCGTCCACCGGCACGGGCGCGATGGAAGCCGCGGTGATCAATCTGCTGCAGCCGGGCGAGCATGCGATTTACGTCAACGGCGGCAAATTCGGCGAGCGATGGGGCAAGCTGCTCGCGGCCTTCGGCATGATTGGGCACGAGGTGCGCGTTGAATGGGGCCGCGCCGCGCGCCCCGGGCAAATCGAGGACGCGTTCAAGGCATATCCCGAGTCGCGCGCCGTGCTGGTGCAGGCCAGCGAGACTTCGACTTGCGCCGTTCATCCCGTGGCTGCGATCAGCGAGGTCAGTCGCAAGCGCGGCGCGATGCTGATTGTCGATGGAATCACGTCGGTCGGCGTCTTCGAACAGAAAATGGACGAATGGGGCGTCGACGCGTTCGTCACCGGCAGCCAGAAGGCGCTGATGCTTCCGCCGGGTCTCGGAATGGTCGCGCTGTCGGCGCGCGCTATCGAGGTCGCGAAGACCAACAAGACACCGCGCTTCTATTTTGATTTGCTCAAGGAATTGAAGGCGCAGCGCGACGAGCACACCACCGCATGGACCGCGGCCGTGTCGCTTATCTTCGGGCTCAACAAATCACTCGAGATGATTCACGCCGAAGGCCTGCCGCAGGTTTACGCGCGTCACGCGCTCATGGCAGAGGCTACTCGCGACGCCGCCGCCGCGCTCGGGCTGAAACTGCTGTCGCCCGACAACCCCGCGCCTGGCGTCACCGGCATCCTGGTTCCCGACGGTCTCGACGGAGGCAAACTGGTGAAGTTCCTGCGCGACAATCTGGGCGTGTCGGTGCAGGGCGGCCAGGATCAGATGAAGGGCAAGCTCGTGCGCATCGGGCACATGGGTTATTTGAGCCCGTTCGACACGCTCATCGCGGTCAGCGCGCTCGAGATGGGACTCAAGCAGATCGGCGCAAACATTCAACTTGGCGCCGGCGTGGCCGCGGTTCAGGCACGCCTGGCGCGGAGCATCTGAAAAGCACATGGCGGAAACTTTCCGCGTCCTTTTAAGCGACTCGCTTGCGGCGCAAGGGATTGAAGTCCTCAAGCGCTTCCCGCAGTTACAGTTCGACGTCAAGACGGGACTCAAGCCCGAGGAGTTGGCGAAAATAATCGCGCCCTACGACGCGCTGCTGATTCGCAGCGGCACTCGCGTCACGCGCGAAGTAATCGACGCCGCCACCTCACTCAAAGTGATCGGGCGCGCCGGAGTTGGGGTCGACAACGTCGATATCGAAGCGGCAACGCGCCGCGGAATCGTCGTGATGAACAGTCCGACCGGCAACAGCGTCACGACCGCGGAGCACGCGGTCACGATGATGATGGCGCTGGCCCGGCATATTCCGGCGGCCAACGCCTCGATCCGGGCCGGCAAATGGGAGCGCGGCAAATTCACCGGCGCTGAGATTTGTAACAAGACGCTCGGCGTCGTTGGACTCGGTAATATCGGGCGAATCGTCGCAGACCGCGCGGTTGGGCTGAAGATGAAAGTGATCGGCTACGATCCGATCCTGACGGCTGACGCGGCCGGACGTATCGGCGTGCAGCTGGTCAGCCTCGACGAGCTTTTCGCGCGCGCCGACTTCATCACCGTTCACACCCCCTTGACCGAAGATACGAAGGGACTCGTCGGCGCGGCGGCTTTCGCGAAGATGAAGAAGGGCGTGCGAATCATCAATTGCGCGCGCGGCGGGATCGTCGATGAGGCCGAGCTGGCCGACGCGCTGAAATCCGGCAAGGTCGCAGGCGCCGCGCTGGACGTGTTCGTCGAGGAACCGCCGCCCGCCAACCATCCCCTGCTCCAGTTCGACTCCGTGATCGCAACACCGCATCTCGGCGCCGCGACGGACGAGGCGCAAGTCCAGGTCTCGGTCGATATCGCGCATCAAGTCGCCGAGTTCCTGATCGACGGCACGATTCGGCAGGCGGTTAATATCCCGGCGCTATCGACCAAGGAGCTCGAAATACTCGGGCCACATCTCACGCTCGGCGAAAAGCTGGGAAGACTCGCCGCGCAACTGATTACAGACGCGCCCCGGGAGCTGACGCTCGCGTTCGGCGGCGAAGCGGCGAATCTCAAGCCGGATGCGATCACCGCCGCCGTTCTGAAGGGCCTGATGAGCGGTTTCCTCGATGAGGATTTGAACTACGTCAATGCGCCGTTCATCGCTCGCGAGCGCGGTATCACCATCGTCGAGACGCGCTCGCGCGAAGTCACCGACTACGTGAACACCTTGACGCTGAGGGTTCGTACGGGAGCCGGCGAGCATGAAGTCTCTGGCGCAGTGCTGGGAAATCGCGCGCTGCGCCTGACCCGGATCGATGGTTACCGCGTCGAGGCGGTGCCCGAGGGCTATTTTCTCATGCTTCACAATCGCGACGTTCCCGGAGTGGTCGGCGCGGTGGGCACGATGCTCGGGCAGGCCGGGATAAATATTGGCGGACTGGAGCTCGGCCGCGATCGCGTGGGAGGAACCGCGCTCAGCATCTTCGAAGTAGATGAGCCGGTGCCGGCCGCGGTTCTCGACAAGCTCAAGACGATTCCCGCAATCACGGCGGCGTCGCTGCTCAAGCTCTGAATTTATTTTGCGCACCGGGCATTTCGGCCCGACAAGTGCGCGCGGAGGCCGGCGAAATTGACGCCGGTCGGGGGAGAGAAATGAAGACAGTTGCCGTGGTCGGCACGCAGTGGGGCGATGAAGGCAAGGGCAAGATCGTCGATATGCTCGCGGCGGATGCCGACGTGGTCGTGCGCTTCCAGGGCGGAAACAACGCGGCGCACACGCTGGTGGTCGGCGGAAAGAAGTTTGTGCTGCGGCTGGTGCCGGCAGGCGCACTCCATCCCGGCAAGGCATGCGTGATCGGCAACGGCCTGGTCGTCAATCCGATCGCGCTGCTCGACGAAATCGCCGACCTCAAGCGCAGCGGCCATCTCGCCGACGACAGCTTGTTCAAGATCAGCTACGAAGCGCACATGGTGATGCCGTATCATCTGGCGATCGATCGCGCACGCGAGGCGCGCCTGGGCAAGCGCGCAATCGGCACTACAGGATTCGGAATCGGCCCGGCCTACGAAGACAAGATGGCGCGCGTGGGATTGCGCTTCGAAGATTTGCTCGACTTCAAATTTTTCGCCGAGAAACTTCGCCGCAATATCGTCGAGAAGAACGCGTACCTCAAAGCGTTGCTCAAGTCCAAGCCGATCAAGGCCGACGAAACGATCGACGCGATGAAAAAAGCGCGCCGCCGGCTGCTCCCGTATCTGTGCGACACCGGCGCGTTCGTCAGCGAGGCGATCGATTCCGGCAAGCGCGTACTGTTCGAGGGCGCGCACGGTACGATGCTCGATATCGATCACGGCACCTACCCGTACGTGACCTCGTCGAGTTGCGTCGCGAGCGCAGTTTTCAGCGGCACCGGGATCGGGCCGGGCAATCTCGAAGCGGTGCTAGGCATCAGCAAGGGATATACGACTCGGGTCGGCGCGGGCCCGTTCCCCAGCGAGTTCACCGGCTACCTGGCAGATTCGCTGCGCGAGGAGGGTGACGAGTTCGGCTCGGCCACCGGGCGTCCGCGGCGGATCGGATGGTTCGACGCGGTGCTCGCGCGATACACCGCTCGCGTCAACGGGATGTGGGCGCTCGCGCTAACCAAGCTCGACGTTTTGACGGGAATCGATCCCGTCAAAATCTGCGTCGGCTATATCGTGAAGGGGAAGCGCTACGACGACATGCCGCCGTCGCACCGGATGCTTATCAATGCCAAGCCCATCTTCGAAGAGATGCCCGGATGGAACGAAAGCCCAGCCGGAGCGCGCACGATTGCCGAATTGCCGTCGAGTGTGCGCCGCTACGTCGAACGAGTGAGCGAGCTGGTAGGAGTGCCAATCGCGATGATCGGCGTCGGCAAGGAGCGCGAAGCGACGATCGTGGTGAGCAACCCGTTCGCCGACTGAATTGAAGAACAAAGCCCTAACCCCTAGCCCCTTCCCCAGAAA
>JBAWCX010000222.1:0-4486 GCA_049590495.1 Binatus sp. (SeqCode) | reverse complement strand
TCCCCAGCCTGAATGATGACAATCTGCACTACTTGCTGGTGCGCCAGGCCAGCGCGGCGTTAGAGCACGGTGCCAACCCGTTCGACTTCTGGGTGCCGCAGCAAGAACTCGGGTTTCCGCAGTTCTTCTACTACCAGCACTTGCCGCATCTGGCCGTAGTCCTGCTGCATCGACTGCTGTTCGAGTCGGTGAATCTCTTAACGTTGTTCAACTTGGTCCGCTACTTGCTGATGGTGCTATTTCCGCTGACGGTCTGGTGGTCGATGCGCACCATGGAGTTCAGCGCGACGGCGGCGGCAATCGGCGCTGCGTGCGCTTCGCTATTTTCGGGAACTTTCGACTACGGATTTGCCTACGAAAGCTACATCTGGCGGGGCTGGGGACTGTATACACAGCTATGGGCGATGCATCTGTTTCTTATCTCGACCGCGTGCCTTGAGCGCCTGATTGTTCGCGGGGTTGGTTACCGGTCGTCGATAGTCTCTTGCTCAATGTTGATGCTGTCCCATCTGATCTATGCATACATGCTGGTCGTGACTGCGATGGTGTTAGTCATACTTGCGCTCTGGCGAGAACCTGAGCCGCCGTTGATCGCCGTCTCGCGCTGGAAACATAAGCTTCCGATCTTAGGTCGCGTGGCCGTGGTCGGACTCTTCTCCGGTGTCATCACATCGTACTTGTGGTTCCCGATTCTCCGCGAGCGGCAATACCTCCGAGGCATCGATCTCGAGGGGTTGAAGAGCAACTCGTTTGGCGCTCTGGAAGTCACATCGAGGCTACTGAGCGGACAGATGTTCGACTATAATCGGCTGCCCGTCTTGACCCTGCTGCTCGGGTTGGGATTCGCGCGCGCCATCTGGCGATACACCCGCCCGTCACGCGTGGCCTTGGCGCTGCTGACGGTCTGGTTGGTGCTCTATAGCGGACGTCCGATGTTGGGGTCGCTGGTCGATTTGCTGCAGATGCACGCGGGGCTGCCGACCAGGCGGTTCAGCGGCGGCGTCGATCTGGCCACCATCCTGTTGATCGGTGTCGGCGGCGAGTGGCTGTGGACGCAATTCTCGTTTCTCGGCGAGCGCTGGCGCGTGATCGTACCCGCCGCGATAATGTTGCTGGTCATGATAACCGCGTTGATTGAGCGCCATGCCTTCTATGCCACCAATGCCATATGGATGAAGGAAACGCAGACCACGCTTGAAGGCGATCGCGACTGGCAGGCTATCCTTGAAACTCTCAAGACGCTCCCGCCCGGGCGCATCTACGCGGGGCAAAAAGATTGGTGGCGCCGTAGGTACAAGGTCAACTCCCAAGGGCGATTATTTATTTGGGGCGAAGGCGGTAGTCTCAAGATCGGCTCGTTGGCTGGACCTGATCTGCTTATCTTCGATGATTTCGACGCGCTTGCGCCACCGTATCAGGGCTTATCACTCAATGCAGATTTCGTCTTCTATTTCGATGATGCCAACCCTGAGTGGTACAACCTGTTCAACGTGCGGTATGTGGTAACACCCGCTGAGCGACGAATGGAGCCGTTTCTGACCCCGCTCAAGACCACGGCGAAATACACGCTCTATCGCGCTGACTCCAGCAGCGGATACGGAGAGCTGGTGAAGTCGATGTACCTTGGAGTGGCGAACTCACAGCGCGACCTGCACGAAAGTAACCTTGCGTGGCTCACTAGCGACGCACCCGCGAAGGGCAGCTTCGTTCGCTGGAGCTACGCGCCGGCGGGACCTGCGATGAACTGGAAATTCGACACAGGCGTTCCGGCCCATGGTTTCGTCGCAGACCAGAAATTTGAGCCGGGCTTGATTCGGCTGCGGGTAAACTCTCCGGCTCCTTCGCTGCTGGTGATCAAGACCACCTACCATCCCAACTGGCGTGTGACGATCGACGGACGTGCGGCGGAAAGTTTCATGGCCTCCCCAAGTTTCATCGGAGTGCAAGTGCCCGCGGGAGATCATCTCTTGTGCGCCGAGTATCTGTCGGGCGGGCTCAAGAAAATCCTGCTGATGATGGGCGCGCTGGCGCTGTTGGCAGCGCTCGCCTTGGGCGGTCGGTTAGACCGCCTCGACGCGCGCTTGCACTCACTACTACAGCCGAAAGGCCGCCAAAGTAAACGGCGTCTAATGCGAGCCCAACGGCGGTAGCTGAGATCCCGGCGGCCTGGCCTGTGTGTGGCTCATCCATGGCTTTGGCCTTTGCCTTGGCCGAAGCGTTGGTTGGTGTGTGGCTTGCACACCCAGTTGGCTGCGTCGTTCACATTGCCGCCTTGAAAAACCGCGAGGCTTGGAAACGGGCAGAGCGGGAAAGTGCGACCCGTCGCCGGTACCTCGCCGATTATGCTGTCGGGCGCGACCCCAGTCTCAACCCATGAGATGAGCGGAGTCAGCGGGTCGAAATTGTAGGGGCCGGGACCGCCGGAGCAGTGATGCATCCCCGGTACCATGAACAGGCGTGCATTGTCTTGCAGATGCTTGAAGCCGCCACCGAGTGTCTTTGCCACCGCCGAGTAATAGTCCACGCTGACGAACGGCGTCAGCGCCGGATCGCTCCATCCGTGGTACATGACCAGCTTGCCGCCGGCACCGAAGAACGGCGAGAGGTCGGTGTCCTCGCCGTTGGAGTTGAAATTTGTGATGACCGTGTTGAGCAGTGTGACCTGGGACGGATCGCTAAAATCGAAAGTCAGCGAATTGTACAACGGATCATCAAAGACGAAGAACTTCATGAACTGGTCCTGGAAGGAGAACTGGAGCGGGGCGAAAAAAAACGAGCTAGGAACCGTTCCGTACGGATTGTCGACACCGAACCCGTCAGCTGGCGCCTCAAATCCGGTAATCCAGTCCTCCCATCCGTCGCTGCCACCCGGATTGCTGGCGGTATAGCCGGGATAGAGCTGGGTTCCGTCGGGAGTTGTAGCGCCGGCGTAAATCTTTTGGACGGTGGCGACTTGCGCCGCAGTGAGGCAGTTGGAAGTCAGCTTTTTGCTGCATTGGATCGACGCCGGATCGAACTTGCACAGGCGCGGATCTTCGATCAGGCCGTCGATCACGCCGTCGGAGCCGTCGCAGGCCGCGGTCACGGCCGCATCGAGCACCGCGATCTGGGGGGGCGGCAGCCAGCTATCGCCGGTGGGATCCGAGAGCAGAGCCTGATTGTTCCAGTTGAATCCGGCGATCGGATCGCTGATCGCCGGGTCGCCCGCGACGATCCCGTTGAAGTCGTCGGGAAATTTCTGCGCCTCGACCAGCGCCTGCCGTCCGCCCGTCGAACATCCGTCGAAATATGAGAGCATCGACGAGCCGTAGTACTGGTTGGTCAGGCTCTGACCTGCGACGGTGCTCAGATGAACGGCGCGATACGCGAAATCCTCGATCGCTGCCATGTTTGAAATATTGCCGGGCTCGATAAGAGCGAAGCTGCCGTCAAGCTCTGCCGCTGGACCAAAAATCGACTCATGACCGGTATCGGTCACGGCTTCGGCGAAACCGAATGGCAGCAAGGCAGTTGGAGCGGGCAGGCTGCCCTGAAAGCCGCCACCGCCTACAAACACGAAGCGGCCGTTCCACGACGCTTGCGCCGGCAGTCCGACCGCGAACAGCACGTTGCCGGTCTGGCTGCCGGTGGTCGTCGTGATCGCGCCCTTCACGATGCAATTTGCTCCTAAGAGGGCTGCCGAAGTGATTATCGTGTCAGTCGCCGGCGGGAAAAACGGCTGCAGGGCCGCGACGGTGCATGCCGGCGTTGCGAACGCAGGCTGCGCGACCAGCACGACGGTGATTGCGAGCAGGCCGACAACCAGCCCGACACTCGGGTTCTCTCTCCACGAAATACTCATCGATGTCACCCCCGGAAAGCGGACCGCGCAGTCCTCCAGAGTCATCAGTCGGCCGCGTCCGCAAATGGAGTTAAACGACCGCAGTCCGTAGCAGCGACCTGCTGCACTCTTGGGGAGGCAATTAGCATCAGTAATGTAGATCGTCAACGGTAGTAATTCAGACATTGATGACGGAGGAGCCCGCGTCGCTCCGACGATCATCCCTCGGGAGACACGATGCGTGAAGCGTGTCGTGGGGGACCGGGAACGTCCGCCAGATACCGATTCAGCTCGGAGAATAGCAACTCAAGTCGTCGCATCGACTCCGATTCCGCGAGCATCGTGCGGCGCGGCTCCAGCGGCCACGACGCCAATCGAGCGACCCCGCCCTCCTGCAGGAGTGAACTGAACTCGTTGAGCGGTTCCGCCAACTCATCGGCTGAATGTTTCTCTCCGATCGCGCGAGCAGCCGAAGCGCTGAAGCGTTCAGCGCCGCTGAAGAAATCGAGCCACGAGGTCAGCTGCCCACGAATTGCCTGGAAGAACCGCTCGCGCGCAAATTCTGCGACGGAGTCGAGTTGAGGCATTTGAGTGAGGACTCGCGCTGACGCGATCGAGGACAGCCGGTTCGAAATCCGGCGAAGAGTCCCGGCCGCTTCGACGATC
>JBAWCX010000221.1:0-2728 GCA_049590495.1 Binatus sp. (SeqCode) | reverse complement strand
CCCGCCCGACGCCGAGCCCAAGCCCGACCTTTACCCCGACACCGCGCCCGACGCCGAGCCCGACACCGACCCCGAGTCCGTCGGCGACTTCCACCTGTACGCCATTCTCGGTGGCGACTCCGTTTGTCGCCGGGTTGGTCTTGATTTCCGGAGGTCAAGCCTCCGATGGCACTCCTCTGAACAGCGCTGAGGTCTTCAACCCGAAAACCAATACATTCACACTCACGACCGCACCCGCACTCGGTGGCAGTAATATGAACGATGCCCGGTACGGCCATGCGGCAGCGGCGGTCGACACGAACCAGGGCGCGACAGTCCTGGTGACGGGCGGTTTCGACGCCACCGGCGTCGCGCAGACTACCGAGACGTTCTCCAACAGCACCAACAAGTTCGTCCTCGGCGCCAGCATGACCGATTCACGCCAGGGTCACACCGCAACGTTCTTGACGGGCACTACCCAGGTTTTGATTGCGGGCGGGAAGGATGCGGGCGGCACCGTTCTAGATACCGCCGAAGTCGTAATCGGCACGGCGACCGGCACAATGAGTACACCGCGCGTGAACGCTGCCGCATTCGGGGAAAAGGTTTACGATCGCATGAACTCCTGTCCCGGCCCGGCCGTGGTTACGGGTGGCTCCAATGGGACCAGCGCGCTGCAAACGGCCGAACTGTTCGACCCTAATGCCAACACTTTTACGCTGACCGATGATGCTTCGTTGGGTGGGAGCCAGATGAACGCAGCCCGCACCCTCCACACGGCGACATTTCTCGCCAACTCCGGCATCCACAAGGTCCTGATCGCGGGCGGCGAAGGCGTCGCCGGAGTCGCGCAGGCGAGTGCGGAGGTCTTCGACCCGGCGACCAACAAGTTTACAGTGACCACCGATCTGGGCGGAACAAATATGAACGATGCGCGCGCGGAGCATACTGCCACGGCGATCGGACCGACCACGGTACTGATTGCGGGCGGCATCGATAGTTCGGGCAACGCTCTCGCCACGGCCGAGCTGTTCGATCTCTCCACCAACTCGTTCACGCGGGTCGGCTCGATGCATAGCGCGAGGTTTGATCACACAGCCGCATTGTTGGCCAACGGCAAGGTACTGATTGCGGGCGGCGAGGGCGGAAGCGGAGCGACCCTGGCTACCGCGGAGATCTTCGACCCGGTGAATAACACATTCACGCTGACTACAGATCCATCGCTCGGCGGCAACAACATGAACGTCGCGCGAAAGCTGCACACCGCGACCGCATACTAGATGTTTGGGCGGATGTGGTTCCCCTTCCCCCTCTGGAAGGCGTTAGGGGTTAGGTTCCTCGCTTCCGCACATCACACTGTCCGCGCCCGCGTTACTGCTTGCCCTCTTGCCCGAGCTTCATGGTGCCGACCACGGGCACGCCCATCGGGCCGACTGGAATATATACTTCGGTGTGGTTGGGCGAGTTGACCATTTTCTGCTGCGCCTGGATCGCTTCGTACTGCACGTAGAGCGGCGTCAGCTTCTGATTGATGGTGTCCATCGCTCTGGCGACGCCTTCCGCCTCGGCTTCCCGAATTTGCGCCCGCGCTTTGGCAGTCTGGATTTCGATGGTCGTCTGCTCAAGCACCTCTGGTTCCGCCAAATTTTTCGACAAATGTTTTCACGTTCTCGGGATCTACCTTCCACAGCAGATGCGCCTGGAACTCGATATGCAGATTGTCCTTCGCGAGCACGGCGGTCGGACCGACAAACTGCTCCGTACTCGTGTTCGGCGTCACCGAAATGTTGGTCACTTGCAGCATCCAGCCTAGCCCGGTTGACGTCGGTCCCGTTTGGAGTTCATAGAATCGCGCAGGCATCGTGTACGGATGCTTGGTGACGTATCCGACGTAGCCCGCCGGTGTAGATGGATTCGTGCATCCGATGATACCAAGCGCCAACACCGCAAGTAGTCGTCGCATTTTCCCCTCCTCTGTTTTTCGCGCCGGGCTACGCGCCAGATCGAAGGCGAGCGCGAGGACGATGGCGGCGGCGCGGCATCCGGACAGAATTGCTGCGGTCACTCATAGCTAATCAAGTGCCACTATAATGTATGCGAGCGCTGCTAGTTGCTACAATCAGTTTCGCTCAGATTGCATTGTGAAAGTGAGGTTACGCGATGATCTTGAAAGTTGCTCGTCTCGGATTCCCCTCGCTGCGGACCGTGGCCAGCCCGGTGCCGGCCGATCGGATCAAAACCAAAGAATTCCAGCGGCTTATCGACGACATGATCGAAACGATGTACGAGTACAGCGGCGTCGGGCTCGCCGCCCCGCAGGTGCATCTCCCGATTCAACTGGCCGTGCTCGAAGTCCACGACCATCCGCGCTACCCCGACGTGGCCGAAGTGCCGCTGACGGTCCTCGTCAACCCTGTCGTTACGGTTTTGGACAAAGCGTTCGTAGAGGAGTGGGAGGGATGCCTGAGCGTGCCGGAACTTCGCGGGCACGTGCCCCGATTCAAGCAGCTTCGCGTCACTGCGCTCGGACGCGACGCGGAGCCGGTCGAAATTGTCGCGTCAGATTTCCACGCGCGCGTGATACAGCACGAGACCGATCATCTGAAGGGCGAAATCTACCTGGATAGGATGCCCGACATGCGAGCGCTGGGGTTTTTGCCAGAATGGCAGCGCTACATGCTGAAGCCGGAGCCGGAGAAGAAATGAGCGCCCGGCATCGCGAACGATCCAAGCTAACCTAACCCCTAAC
>JBAWCX010000220.1:0-2530 GCA_049590495.1 Binatus sp. (SeqCode) | reverse complement strand
AGCGACTCTGCAACTACCCTTCCCTGACGCGGCGAACCGCTGGCTCCAGTGAGTGTTCGGTGCGGTCTCGGCGAGTGCCCGGGAGCTGCTCCCCTCAAGATCTTTCATCATCGCCGTCAGTTCGCTCTTGCAGTCTTCGGCCAACCTGCCCAAAACAATCGCCTTGTTCCTCTTCGCCATATTTCCCTTCCTGCCTATGCGGCACTTGGCGTCTTATGATTCCTGAGAGGCGCGTTTTGCCATAGGCGCTTCTCCGATTCGGCCTGGTGAAGTCGCTCCGTTTTCGATTGTCAGGGCTCGTACGAGGAACGAATCCGAGGTGCTGAAACATTCTTTCCGGAGGCCGAGAACGTTGGTCTCCAGGGTTTCGCCTTGGCGCTGGCTTGTGCCTTCCCATTCAGCTCGGACAGCATCGTCTTGAGCTCCGCCTCGCGAGTCTGACGCAGTCGTTCTAAGATGATCGGGTTTCTTTTTTTCAACCTCTTACCCCTCCGTGTCCACGGCGACAAGCGCCAAGGTAGCTCGGTTCAGTCTCGATACGAAGAACGGATTTTGGGCGCGAAGCCCTTGCCGGAAGCCGAGAAGGTCTTCGCCCAGTGGCTCGGCTTCAGTGCCCGTTCAGCCTTTTCCCGACCGATTAGCTCGGCCACCATCCGATCCAGCTCAGTGACTGAGTTTTCCTCCAGCCTTCTCAACACGATATGCCGTTTTTTCGCTATCACTTCTTTGGCTCCTAGGCTTCGCGAGCGACCGTTTGAGTCTCCCTGAATTCCCGTGCTTTTACTAGCCTGCTTCAGCTATGTCAACCAGATCTTTCCCCAACTTATCTACAATGACTACCGGACGTGATACGGCATAGTGAGCTGAGACAGAATTTTCCGGCGCGCGGCGGCACATCATCCATCATGGCAGGAATAGCTTCATTGCTCCCGGTAGTCCCCAAGTACCTTGGGCTGCTTCGATCTCAATATTGGAGACGGGACCGACTGGAGGACCTCGCTCGACGCCGGTTACAGAAGATTATTGCCGCGAGCCTGACGATCCCCTTCTATAAGAAGAGCTTCGGCGGTGCGCATCCGGGCGACAACCTGCGCGATTTTCCAACCTTGAAGCGCCAGGACATACCCCTACTGAACCAATCGACGCGCGAAGTCCATCGCGGTCAAACTGAGTTCTTTTCGGACAACTCATCGGGATCGACCGGGATGCCGGTCGAGTTCCTATTCGACCCGGGCCATCAGAGCGGCCGATATGCCGCCCGAATCCGATACCTTCGAGCCAATGGATGGAATCCGGCCCACCGCAACGTGTGGATCGTCGCCCAAACCTCCGACGACGACGCCAGCATCGATTCCCGACTGCAGCGCAGCATCATCAGACTGCGATCCAGATTCCTGCCGGTTTTCGCCCCTTTCGAGCATCAGGTCGACCTGCTGATGGAAGCCTGTCCGGAGTTCCTCTACACGATGCCGTCCAATCTTGACGGGTTGCTTCGGGTCTTTGAGAAGCGTCAGACCAGACTTGCTGGTTTGAAACGGGTCTTCACGGGGGCCGAGGTGCTCGAAGATTCTATGCGCACGCGGGTCACAAAGGTGCTGGGAGTGCCGATCAGCGATAACTACGGCTCCACCGAGGGCTTCATTTCATGGCAATGCCCGAAGGAGACTTACCACGTCAACGCCGAGCACATGATGGTCGAGATCGTCGATGAGCAAGGTCAGCCCGCCGCTCCCGGACAAATGGGGAAAGTCCTGATTACCACCTTGGAGAACCGATTGATGCCGCTGATTCGCTATGAGATCGGCGACTATGCGATCGCATCGAATCACGTGTGCGGGTGCGGCAGAAGTCTTCCAGTGATCGGCAAGGTTATCGGTCGCGGAATCAATCTATTCCGCCTGCCCGGAAATCAGCTAGTCTCGCCCTGGCCGCTGGTCGGACCGTTGAAGGGTCGTCCGCAATTTCGGCAGTTCCAAATCGTGCAGGAGACCGTTGATCGCTATCTGGTTCGATTTGTCGCCGATCAGGAGCCGGGCGGCGATACGCGCGAGGAAGTCCGAAGCGAGTTTTCCGCGATTCTCGGCCACGAGATTTCGCTGGCCTTCGAGCGAATAGCCTCGATACCGCGCACCGCGGGCGGCAAATTCATGACCGCGCTATCGATGTGTGCCATAGAAGCGGGTGCCGCGAAGGAATAAACGCAACCTCAGTGACGATCAACCCTGTCGGGCCTTTAGATGGCGTCTCAATCGCCACGAGGTCAGCGCTGACGCGGAAAATTCTGCGATTAGCATAGCCCACGCTCCAGCGGTTACACCGATCCCGGAGAGGCTGACCGTCAGAAGCACCAACAGCGCCAAGCCAAACAGTGAACACATGAGCTCCTCTCTGGAATGGTGCAGCGCAATCAGGGCTTCGCTGTAGTGGCGACGCCAAGCGAGAATTGGGAGGATCCAGATCAGCACCGCTAGCGAGGTAGTCGCCTCGGGTCCGGCGAATTTGCCACCGAACACAAGTCGGATGATTGGAG
>JBAWCX010000219.1:0-5975 GCA_049590495.1 Binatus sp. (SeqCode) | reverse complement strand
GAGCCGGGAATCGTGCTGGCGACGATCTTCATCACGTTTCCGCTCGCCGCGCGCGAACTGGTTCCGATCATGCAGGCGGTCGGCAGCGAGGAAGAGGAAGCCGCGATCGTGCTGGGCGCCGGCGGATGGCAAATGTTCTTTCGAGTGACGCTGCCCAACGTCAAGTGGGGGCTGCTGTACGGGATGGTGCTGTGCAACGCGCGCGCGATGGGCGAGTTCGGCGCGGTCTCGGTGGTTTCGGGGCATATCCGCGGGCATACGAACACGATGCCGCTGTACATCGAGATTCTGTACAATGACTATCAGTTCGCGGCCGCGTTTGCGGTTTCGTCGCTGCTCACCCTGCTCGCGATCGCGACGCTTATCGCCAAGTATTACCTGGAGCGCCGCGTGGTTCCGGTCAAACAGGAACAGGACGACATGGCAGTCAAAGTTGCGGCATGAGTCATGAGTATCGAGCTCAGAAACATCAGCAAAAAGTTCGGCGATTTCGTTGCGGTCGACAATATCAACCTGCATATCGAAACCGGTGAGCTGGTCGCGCTGCTGGGACTGTCGGGCTCGGGCAAGACCACGCTGCTCAGGATAATCGCGGGGCTGGAAACGCCGGACACCGGCGAAGTGCTGTTCCATGGCGAGGACGCGAGCGACGTCAGCGTTCGCGAGCGCAAGGTCGGTTTCGTATTCCAGCATTACGCGCTGTTTCGCCACATGACGGTGTTCGAAAACGTTGCGTTCGGGCTGCGTGTGCTGCCGCGGCGCGTACGACCGGCAGAGGCCGAAGTTGCGCGGCGCGTGCATGAGCTGTTGAAACTCGTCCAGCTCGACTTTCTCGCCGACCGTTACCCCTCGCAGCTCTCGGGCGGGCAGCGCCAGCGCGTCGCACTCGCACGCACGCTCGCCGTGGAGCCGAAAGTTCTGCTGCTCGATGAGCCGTTCGGCGCGCTCGACGCCAAGGTGCGGCAGGAACTGCGGCGATGGCTGCGGCGGCTGCACGACGAGATCAAGATAACCAGCGTCTTCGTGACGCACGACCAGGAAGAGGCGCTGGAACTCGCCAACCGTATCGTCGTCATGAACCAGGGGCGTATCGAGCAGATCGGCTCGGCCGAGGAAGTCTATCACCATCCCGCCAACGCGTTCGTGTACAACTTCCTGGGCAACGTGAACCTGTTCCACGGGCGAATCGAGAACGGCCGCGTGTTTCTCGGCGATACTGCCGTCGAGCTCGACAGCACGCACGCGCACGCACATCCCGAGACCGGCAAGGCGGTCCTCTACGTGCGGCCGCATCTGCTGGAAATCGTGCTGAGGCCCAACGGCAAGCAAACGTTCCCCGCGACGGTGAAGTCGATCAACCCGGCGGGGCCGCAGGTCAAAGTCGAGCTGGTCGCCGAATGGGGCGACATGGTGCAAGTCGAGATCAGCCATGATCGCTACCAGACTCTGCACCTGGAGACCGGTGCACACGTGTTCCTGAAGCCCAAAGAGCAGAAGCTGTTCGTGTATCAGATCTAGAATTGACGCGCCGCGATGACTACGCGCCGGGGAACGACCACGTCTCGCAGCCATATATGATTACGGCATCGAATTCTGGTATCATCTACGGCAATGAAAGCGGAGCGAAAGATTACAGTGCACGTTCGCACTGACTTGCTGAACAAGGCGCAAAGAGCTGCTCGCGCCGGCGTCAGCGAAACCGTGCGCAAAGGATTGGAGTTGCTGGCGGCTGGAGAAGCCTACGACGGGCTGCTGAAAATGCGCGGCAAAGTGAAATTCTCGATCAATTTGCGCGAACTGCGAGAAGACTGAAGATGATCGCCCTGGATACCAGCTCCACCATAGCATTCCTTTCCGGCGAGCGCGGGAGGGACGTAGCCGCGGTCGAAGAAGCGTTGAGGTTGCGCCAGGGTATTTTTCCGCCCGTGGTTGTGACTGAACTTCTGAGCGACCCTGCGGTTCGTTCAGAGGTTGGAACTTTGATTCGCGCCGTTCCGAGACTTGAAATTCTCGACGGCTTTTGGGAGCGCGCGGGTGAACTACGCGCCCGTCTGCTACGTCGCGGTCTTAAGACTCGCCTTGCCGACACCCTCATCGCGCAGTCATGTATTGACCACGAAGTCGCGCTAGTGACGCGCGACCGAGACTTTCGCAACTTTACGACTCACGCGGACCTGACCCTGGAATAATCTCACGTGCTGAGTCTGGCGGAAGGAATCTCTCGCAACGTGCGAATCTATCAGAGCTGGGAACCGGGCGGGCTTCGACGCGGTTTTCTAATATGCAATGATCAAGACAACGGATCGAGAATTGGCCGAAAGTAATAGCAACTACAATAGTCAGAACCAGCGCATCATCGGGCGGCGGGCATTTGTTGCCGCACTTGCCGCGATACCTGCGGTCATCGCATTTGGATACGCTGGGCGAGGCGTCACCGCCGATGCGTTCGGCGATTCGCCGGATTCGGGCGGGTCGGGTATAGTCAAAGTATCGATCGTTGAGTACACCGATTCCGGCAAAAGAAAGGGACTCGTGATGGAAGATAAAGTCGTCAAAACGGACGAGGAATGGCGCAAGGAGCTGACCCCTGAGCAGTACGATGTCACGCGCAAGAAGGGCACCGAGCGGCCGTTCTCGAACTTGTACGCCGAAAATCACGACAAGGGTCTCTATCGATGCATCTGCTGCGGCAACGCGCTGTTCAGCTCGGACACCAAGTTCGAGTCGGGCACGGGATGGCCGAGCTTCTATCAGCCGATCGCGCCGGAGAACGTCAAGACCGAGACCGACCGGTCATTTTTCATGAAGCGGACCGAGGTGATTTGCGCGAAGTGCGACGCGCATCTCGGCCACGTGTTCGACGACGGTCCGCGGCCAACCGGGCTGCGCTACTGCATGAATTCCGCGTCGCTCAAGTTCATCAAGGCTGACGAACCGGAAAAAACTTGAGCCGCAATCGGCTCGCGCGTCAGCGTGGCGCGAGCTGCCACTGAATCAGGGTGAAGCCTTCGGGGTGGTCTTCGAAGACTGCCTCCACCTGCGCGTCAAACTCCACATCGCGCGTTGGGTCGCCTAGCAGGTTGCCGACCATGCGGACGTTGTTGGCGTCGGGGAGTTCTACCACCACTACGATGTAGGGGCAGGCGGATTTCAGCGCGGGATGGGCGGGATGCCACACGCGCTCCCAGCTATAGACGCGGCCGCGGCCGGATACGCGATGCCATCCGACGTCGAGTGTGTGGCATTTGTGGCAAATCCATTCGGGGCCGAATTGAAACGTCCCGCATGAATTGCATTTCTGCACGACGAGCTCGTGACGCCGCGCCGCTTCCCAGAATTCGCGATCCAATCCGTCGCGCATCGGTTCGGGCACGGGCATTCCCGCGGGCAGGTACGTTTTCGATTCCGAAGTTGCCATCGCACTTACCCGCGCAGGATCAAATCGCTGACCGGCGCGACCATTGGTCCCGACACGACCATCGATATTTCGGCGTCTTTGACTTGGCACGTCGACGTACCTCGGACCTGGCGCGCCGCCTCGATTATCAGCTCGAGTCCGTGCATGTAGCACTCGGCCAGGTTTCCGCCGCTCGTGTTGATCGGCAGCTTGCCGTTGGGCGCGGTCAGATTTTCGAAAGTGCAAAAGTCCATTACCTCGTCGGGATGGCAGAAACCGTGCTCGACGATACTGGTCATCACGGCGCCGGTGAAATTCTCGTACACCTGGGCGACGTCAACGTCCTTGGGCTCGATTCCCGCCATCGCGTAGAGGCGCGGCGCGAGCGTCTTGAAGTTGGAGGTCGCGTAGTCGGGACCGTTCTCGGCCGCCGCGCCCTGGCGGAAGTCGGAGCCCTGCGCCGACGCCATCACGTACGCGGGCTTCTGCTTGAGATCGCGCGCACGCTCGGCGCTGGTGAGGATCACGGCGGCGGCGCCGTCGTTCTCGAGGCAGCAGTCGTAAAGATGAAACGGCTCGACGATCCATCGCGATTCGTCGTAGGCCTGGCGCGTCAGCGGGCGGCCGTACATGATGGCGCGCGGATTGAACTGCGCGTGGTGATAGCAGGCCATCGCGATCGCCGCGAGCACGTCCTGCGTGACGTGGTGATCGTGCATGAAGCGGCAGGTGCGCAGCGCGATCCATTGCGCGGGCGTGGACATCCCGTACGGCCAGGTGTAAGCGATAGGGCCCGAAATCGTGCGGATCGCTGGCGTCGCTCCGAAGCGGCCGAACTGTCCCTGCGCGAGCGCTCGATATACGACGACGCACGTCGCGAAGCCGGCGACGATCGCAGCGGCAGCGTTGCCGATTGCGCCCGAGCCTCCACCGCCACCGCCGCCCCAGAACATGTTGGAGAAACGCAACTCCGGCAGGCCGAGCGCGGTCGCGACGCGCACCGAATCGTTGCGGTCGTTGCTGTAGGACGCGATGCCGTCGATCGCGGTCACCGGCAGCCCGGCGTCGTCGGCCGCTCGCTGAATCGCTTCGAGCGCGAGGCGGAATTCGCTGACCGGTGCGGCGCCGCGCTTGTAGTATTTGGTCTCGCCGAGTCCGGCGATCGCGACCTTGTCCTTGATTGTGAATTCGCTCATCGTGCGCCGCTCCGATCGCCTTAGCGAAACGCGCGGGAGATTCCAAGCGAAATCGCGGTATACTCGAGCGTCAGTTCGATGGGAGATGCGACATGCTCGGCGACGCGCGGAAATATTGCGTCGATGCCACGATGCTCGACGGCACCGCGATTCGGATTCGCGCGATTCGTCCCGACGATCAGGAGCGCCTGCACGAGCATTTCAGGGGCCTGAGCGAACGGTCCGTCTATTTCCGTTTCATGGGGATCAAACGCGACCTGTCGCCGGACGATCTGAAGCGTCTGACCGAGCTCGACTTCAAAAATCACGTCGGCCTGGCTGCGACGCTGACTGAGAGCGGGCGCGAGCGCTTCATCGGGGTCGGCCGTTACATTGCGAGCGCCGATCCGCATCGCGCCGAAGTTGCGTTCGCGATTCTAGACGGGTTCCAGGGCCGCGGCATCGGCACTCTGCTGCTCGAACATCTGAGTCTGATCGCGGATGCAAATGGAGTCACGGAATTCGAGGCCGACGTGATGGGCGAGAACCGCCAGATGCTGGAAGTGTTCGCCCACAGCGGTTTCGAGGTTCACAACTCGCTCGATTCGGGCGTCGTACATCTTCATTACTCGACACGCAGCAAGTTGAAAAAGTAAATTGGGCAATCGCACTTCAGCCGCGGAGGTCATTCGATGAGCCTGGTCGAATTCGCAGTCGACGACGAAATCGCAATCGTAACTATCAACCGTCCCGAGGCGCGCAACGCCGTCGATCAGCCCACCGCCGCGGCACTCGCCGACGCGTTCCGCCGCTTCGACGCCGACGACGCGCTATCGGTCGCGATCCTGACCGGGGCGGGCGGGACATTTTGCGCGGGCGCCGATCTGAAAGCGGTCGCGACGAGCCGCGGCAATCGCGTGACCGAGAATGGCGACGGTCCGCTCGGATGCACGCGAATGCTGCTCAGCAAACCGGTCATCGCGGCAGTCGAGGGATTCGCCGTGGCGGGAGGAATCGAGCTCGCCCTGTGGTGCGATTTGCGTGTGGCGGCTCGCGACGCGACCTTCGGCGTATATTGCAGGCGCTTCGGCGTGCCGCTCTGCGACGGAGGCACAATTCGACTGCCGCGCCTCGTCGGGATGAGCCGCGCGATGGACATGATCCTGACGGGTCGCGGAGTGTCGGGCGAAGAGGCGTTCGCGATGGGACTCGCGAATCGCGTCGTCGAGCCGGGCACCGCGTTGGCGCATGCGCGCGAGCTCGCCAAACAGATCGCGAGCTTCCCGCAGCGATGCATGCGCGGGGACCGGATGTCTGCGTACGAAGCCTGGACGCTGCCGCTCGACGACGCGCTCAAAAACGAGTACCGCCACGGAATCGCGACGATCGAATCAGGCGAGACG
>JBAWCX010000218.1:0-8033 GCA_049590495.1 Binatus sp. (SeqCode) | reverse complement strand
GTTTTGCGCCCGGAGGTCTTTACGATCGCGAGCAACCGCTCGGACCCGACCGACAACGCGGCAATCTGCGCGCGCAGGTCTCCCTCGCGTTCCTCGCGAACTCGGGTGTTGGCGAGAAACAGCGTCATCACGTCGCGCGCGATCTCGCCACCGCTGACAATCTTCACCGGCGGCAGCCGAAATCCTTCCTGGTAGATTTCAGTCGCGAGCGCCATCGAGCCCGGCGCGATCCCGCCGATGTCCGCGTGATGCGCCCGGTTGGCGGCGTATGCAAACGGGCGGCGCTCGTTCCCGATAAACACGGGCGCGACCAGCGTCAAGTCCGGTAGATGCGTCCCGCCGGCGAATGGATCGTTCAGGGCGGCAACGTCGCCGCGCTCGAGATCGAGATTCGCAATCGCCGCGCGCACTGAAAGCGGCGTCGAGCCGAGATGCACCGGGATATGCGCGGCCTGCGCGACCAGCTCACCGCGCGCGTCGAAAATCGCGCACGAGAAATCGTGCCGCTCCTTGATGTTAGGCGAGAACGCCGTCTGTCCGAGCACTACGCCCATCTCGTCGGCAATCGCCGCAAGACGATTGTTCATCACCGCCAGCGTGATCGCATCGAGCTTCATCGCGTCGCCTCCAGTTGCAGATTGCCGAAGTCGTCGACGCGCAAAGTGAATTCCGGCGCGACGTATGCGGTCGAACTCAGCTCGACGACGACGATCGGCCCGCGCACGCGCGCCCCCGCGCCAAATGAGGTCCGCTCGTAGACAGGCACCGCACGCTCCCGGCCTCCAACCAGAACGCGTCCCGTTGAAACCGCCGTTGGCTTTCCGATTTGGCGTGCGATTCGTTTTGGTTTCGCGGCCGACTCTCCACCCATCGCGCGGATGCGAAGATTGACCACCTCGACGGCGGCGCTCGCGGACGAATGTCCGAACGTTCTGCGATGCGTCGAATGAAAGTCGGCGATGAATCGGGGCGTCAGAGCGATTTCGAGTTCATACGACTGCCCGCGATAGCGCATGTCGAGCCACAACTCGTGACGAATCGCCCGCGCTCCTTCGCCCTTGAGTTCGGCGAACGCGCGGCGAACCAGGCCCGAAGCGCGCGCTAGCAATCCTCGATAGTTAGGATTCGTCTCGCGCACCGTTAGCGAATACTCCCGGCCGAAAGGCGCGCTCGACGCTCCCCACGCGCACAGCAGGCCGGGATTCCGCGGCATCACGATTCGCCGGATACCCAAATCGAGCGCCAGCTCGCAGGCATGCATCGGGCCGGCGCCGCCGAACGCCAGCAACGCGAAGTCGCGCGGATCGTAGCCACGCTCGACGGTAATCACGCGGATCGCGCGCTCCATGTTCGCGTTGACGACGCGAATGATCCCGCGCGCCGCCTCGAGTGGATTTGTTTTCATCTCGCGCGCGAGCCTCGCCACCGCACGCGCGGCGCGTTCCGGATAAAGTTTCATCCGGCCGCCCAGGAAATTCCCGGCTACCAGTCTGCCCGCCACCAGGTCGGCATCGGTCACGGTGCATGACTCGCTGCGTCCATAGCATGCCGGTCCCGGATCGGCGCCGGCGCTATCCGGGCCGACTAGGAGCGAACCGCCGGCATCAATCCGCGCGATCGAGCCACCGCCAGCGCCGACAGTGTGAATGTCGATCACGGGCGTGCGCACCGCGTATCCGTCGGGATGACTCAGCGTGCGGATTCGCGCGCGGCGATCGAACAGCGACACGTCGGTCGAGGTGCCGCCCATGTCGAACGTGATGAAACGATCGGTGCCGAATGCGCGCGCGAGGCTTGCCGCGCCAATCACGCCGGCCGCGGGGCCCGAGAGGATCGTTCGCACCGGCTCTGTCCGCGCGAGCTCGGCGCCGATCGCGCTGCCATTGGATTGCATGACTCGGAGCCGCGCGCCTCCGAGCCGGGTCTCGAGGTTTTTCAGATGCGACGACATCCGCGGCGCGACGTATGCGTTCACGACCGCCGTCGAGAAGCGCTCGTACTCGCGGTACTCGGCGAGAATCCGATGCGAGACCGAGAGCGGCCGTCGAAGCGGCGCGAGCGCCCGCGCGATCGACTCCTCGCTTTTGGGATTGGCGTACGAATGAAGCAGGCAGATGGCGAATGCGTCGGCGTTGCTGCGCGCTGCGAGTCGTCGAATCCGCGCGAGCTCCGCGCCACTTAGCGATCTGATGACGCTGCCGTCGAAGAGCGTGCGCTCGGCCACGCCGAAGCGCATCGCGCGCGCGACGAGCGGCTCGGGGCGCGACGGCGCCAGCGCGTACAGGTCGTCGCGGTTCTGGCGGCCGATCTCGATAAGGTCTTCGAAGCCGGCGTTGGTGAAAATCGCGACGCGCGCGCCTTTCTTCTCGAGCAGCGCGTTGGTCGCGACGGTGGAACTGTAGGTGACGGAGTCCGGCGCCGCGTCCTTGCCCGCAAGCATCTCGCGCAGGCCGCGGATGACTGCGTCGGCGGGGTCGGCAGGCGTCGAGAGCACTTTGTGGACGCGGATCTCATCGCCGACAATCGCAACGAGGTCGGTGAACGTGCCGCCGGTATCGATTCCGACCAGTATCGGGCCGCCGCGCCACTTTTTCACTGTCTCACTGTTTCACGGCGCTTTCAGTAGAATTTTGAAGTTGAGCGGATTCTCTGCGGCTTCGAAGGCGGCCAGGCCGTCCTCGAGCGCGAAGGTACCGTCGATCAGCGGGCGCGGATCGATTTTGCCCGCCGCGAGCGCGTCGAGCGCGGGCTGAAACCGGCCGCATCGCGAGCCGATCACGCTGATTTCATTCACGACGATCGGTGCGAGGTTGATTTCAGCCTTCGCGGCGGCGGTGCTCTTCAGTATGGTCTTTCCGCGCGGCCGGACCAGTTCGACTGCGCGCCGAAAACCGGATTCGCTTCCACTGCAATCGATCGCGACGTCGAATTTTTTTCGCAGCGAAGCTTCGTCAGCGGTTTCGAGGCCGAGTTCGGCCAGACGCGCGAGTTTTTCCCGATGATGGCCGGCGACGATCGGCAGGTACTTCTCGCCCTTCAGCACTATCGCGACTATCGCGCCGAGTCTGCCGTCGCCTATCACAACTATGGTTTCATTTCGCGCCAGATGAACCTGCTCGAAGATTTCATAGGCCGCCGCGATTGGTTCGACGAATACCGCGACATCGTCCGGCATCGGATCCGGAATCGGAATGAGGTTGATGTCCGGGAGGCGGAGGAATTCCGCGAAAGCGCCGTCGCGGCCAAGGATTCCGAGCACCGTGCGATTTGGACAATGACGCGCGAGATCGGCGGCACACATCGCGCATCGGCCGCATCCTGCGTTGATCTCACCGACCACGCGTTTTCCGCGCAGCGAGGCGTTTGACGATTCAACTACGCGGCCGGCGAATTCATGGCCCGGCACTCCGCGATATTGCATGTAGCCGCGCGCGATCTCGAGGTCGGTTCCGCAGACGCCGGCGACTGAGACGCGAACGATACTCTCGTCCGAAGCGGTGACGGGATCGGGATAGTCGCCGCGAAATTCAAGATTGCGATCGAAGACCAGCGCGCGCATTGCGCACGATTCAAACAAAAAAGCCGCAGGCTCGGCTACCCCGTCGCCGGGAAGGGTAAATCACTTTATTGAATGTGAAACCCCTCCTGGGTTTCACGCTTCCTTGGGCAGGGGTGACCCCTGCACCCGGTACTAAGAAAGGACTTCCTTCAGTCGGCGGATTTTGCCGATACAGATTTTTCGGACGAGGATTTGGATCGGGAGGATGGTCTGGATTCAGAGGTTGACGACGATTTGGATTCGGTGGCCGGCTTTGATTCGGTCGCTGGCTTTGAGGATGAATCGTTCGACGATGCTGTGCTGCCGTTGGTTGCGGGGGCTGTCGAGGCAGCGCTCGAATCCGAGTCAGTGCTGGTCGGGGTGCTTTTTTTGGCGTAGTCGGTCGCGTACCATCCGCTGCCTTTCAGGATGAACGAGCCGCGCGACATCTGGCGCTCGACCTTGCCCTTGCACGTGGGGCATTTTCTGAGCGGGGATTCCTTGATCCCCTGCATTGCCTCGAACACTCCACATTTGTTGCACTTGTATTCGTAGATTGGCATCGCAAAACCGAGACCGCTAATCGAAAATCCGGCCTCGCTACAGTCATAGGTAACCACCAGAAGCCTCGCAGTCAACCTAAACGGAGATGTTTCGCCTTCGGTTCGCCTCGAATTAGTTGGCAGTCGATACCTTGGTTTGCTGATTTGCCGTAGCTGCGCGGGCGACCCAAGAGGTCCACTCCTTCGTACAGCTTCCACGACGCCATCCTGGGACAAAAACAAAGTGTGTCATTTGATGTCGCGCCAGACGACACCCGAGGTCGCGAAGTGGTGAATGAAGCGCAGGGCCGATCAAGGCGGACAGCATAAGGAGACAACCCGCTCTGGCACGTCATCTGCACTTTAGGCGAACACGTGATCACGGCGACGAGACCGCAAAATCATAGTCGGGGGGACTTCGAATGGATCGCAATCATGCCCAAGCATTTCCGCTCACTGTTGTGGCGCTCGTCGCCACCATGTTGCTCCTTGCGGCGTCGCCCGGGCGGGCACTGGCGGGGCGTAAATCGGAGCGGCAACTGACGGTTTGCCGGGACACGGAGTTTGCGTTGTGCGCGGCGTCCACGTGCAGTGCCACGGGAGGTTCCATCGAGGACAACCAGGGTACGAAGTATCCAGCCGTGTCGTGCGTGTGTCCGATCCTGGTGGGCGACAATGTTGCCGACCTCAACGGCGGCAACATGAAAGGTAGTTGCACTTCGCCGGATCCGACGATGGTGTACTCGACCTTCGAGTTCTCGGATTCTTTCCCGCAGCTGATCGACGGCACCTGGCAAGACGCGACTTCGATCATGCAGATCTGTCCTTCGCAGTATTCGTTTTCGCAATGTTGGAACTGGCAGTGTGTGCGCGCGGGTACCGAGAATGGGATTGCGCTCGCCGAATGCACATGTCCGATGGAGAAGACCAGCTATTCCTTTGTCACCCAGGCGGGCCAGGGGAACTCTTCAGCCTGCGCTGATTTGCCGGTTGGAGGTCCGCTGTTTTTCAATCCCGGTTCGACGCACTCGAGGAGCGGCCACTGAGCCCAGGGTTCGCGCCGGCATCCGTTACGCCGGTTTACTGATTTGGCGCAGGCGCGCGGCAACCTTGGTGGGTTCGTGGGTGACGATTCGGATCGTTTTGTGGCGGGACGTTTCGCCGCGGACGATCAGCAGCGCTGAGCGTGGGACGCGCAATTCGGCGGCGAGGTACTCGATCAGATCGTCGTTGGCTTTGCCTTTTTCTGGCCTCGAATGGACGCCTACTACCAGGCGATCTCCGGTTGCGCTGATTACGCCGCGGCGCGATGCGCCAGGGCGGGCGGTCACTTCGATTATCACTTCGTCGACAGCGACTCGCATCCACGGGAGCGAGTCTGGCGCGGGCGGATTTCCGCCCGGACTCATGCGTAGGCGGGAATCAGCGCGTGCACGACGCTCGGGATCACGACGCGCTGGATCATCTGGATGCCGATGATCACGATCAGCGGTGAAAAATCGATGCCGCCAAAGATCACCGGCAAATGCTCGCGGAACCAATCGAAGAGCGGCTCGGTGATCGAATAGATGAAGCGGACGATCGGGTTGTACGGATTCGGCTCGATCCACGTCATCAGCGCGGAAATGATCACGATGTATAGGTAGAGGGTCAGCAGGCCGTCGAGGGTCTGCGCGATGAAGACGATCAGGTTGGTCCAGGCGTACACGCGATGCGCTCTCGCTAGTTGATTCCGCGGCCAAGTTCGCGCGAGCGATCGCTGGCGGCGTGCAGTGCAGCCGCAACGATATCAGAAAAGCCATGCTCGGCGAATCGGCGAAGTGCGGCCTCGGTGGTACCGCCGGGCGAGGCGACCGCGCGGATCAGCTCGGCGACCTCGCGCTTTGACTCGCGCATCAGGTGCTCGGCGCCGCGGATCGTCTTCAGCGCCATCCGGATTGCGAGCGCGCGCGGGATTCCCTCGCTGACTGCCGCGTCGGCCATTGCCTTGGCGAACAGGTAGACGTAGGCGGGGCCGCTGCCTGACAGCGCGGTGACAACATCGAGCAGTTTTTCGTCCTTGAGCGCGACGGCGTCGCCGACCGCGCGGAAAATTCGCAGCGCGAAGGCTTCGTCGGCGGACGTCGCACCTCGCGCACGCACCATCGCCGCCATCCCGTGGCCCACCATCGCGGGCGCATTCGGCATCACGCGGATCACTCGCGCGCGCTTGCCGAGTCCGCGGGTCAGGCGCTCGATCGTTATGCCGGCCGCGATCGAAATGAACAGCTTGCCCTTGCCCGCCGCTTTTTTGGCGGCTTTCGCGAGTTCGGCCGCGAGTTCCGCCATCACGGCGTCGATAGTCTGCGGCTTGACGGCGAGCAGGACGGCGCCGGCCTCGCGGATGACTTCGGTGTTGTCGTCGGTGGTCGTGACCTTGAGCGCGCGCTCTAGTTTGCGGCGGCGTTCAGGGGCGACGTCGGAGACAATAATTTCGGACGGCTTGAAGACCTTGTGCTGAATAAGGCCGTGTGCGAGCGCCTCGGCCATATTGCCGCCGCCGATGAATCCGAGTTTCTTTTTCGTTTTCACGCGTTGCGTTCGCCGAAGACCGCGCGTCCGATCCGGACGATCGTTGCGCCTTCCTCGATTGCGACTTCGAAGTCGTCCGTCATCCCCATCGAGAGTTCGCTTAGCGCATAGCCGGATCGCGTCGCAAGGCGATCGCGCATCTCGCGCAGCCGCGCGAAGTACGGGCGGGCGGCCTCGGCGCTGGCTACGGGCGGCGGAATCGTCATCAGGCCGTCGATTTCGAGCTTGTCGCGAGCGGCGTCGAGGATGGCGGCGACAGCGTCCGGCGCGACTCCTGTCTTGCTCGCCTCGGCGCCGAGATTCACTTCGATGAGCGCGTGGACGCGCGGGGAAGGTTGTGCACGCGCGAGAGCGTCGGCGAGGCGGACGGAATCGACACTGTGAATCAGGGCGAACGCGCTCGCGGCGGTCCTGGCCTTGTTGGTCTGCAGATGCCCGATCAGATGCCATCGGATTTCGGTCAAGTCGGCCAGCTCGGCGCGCTTCGCGATTGCCTCCTGGACGTAGTTCTCGCCGAAATCGCGTGCGCCCGCTCTGGCAGCGGCCTGGATCGCATCGCTCGGCTGGGTCTTGCTCGCGAGCACGAGGCGAATCGAGGCGGGATCGCGATGGGCGCGATGGGCAGCCGCGCCAATCCTTGCTCGCACGATCTCGAGGCGCTCTTCGATTTCATATCGTGTCGACACTTTCGTTAGGCGGGCTTCACGCCGTATCGCGCGAGGGCAGCGACGACGCGCGCGGTCGGCAGGCCCATCACGTTGTCGCGCGATCCTTCGACGTGCGCGATGAAGCCGCCGCCGACGCCCTGGATTCCGTACGCGCCGGCCTTGTCGAAGGGCTCGTCGGTGGCAATGTAGTCTTCGATTTCCGCGTCGGCGAGTTTGCGAAACGTGACGCGGCTCTCGACCGGCGAGCTCTCGAGGATTTTTCCGGCGCGCGCCAATGCAAAGGCGGTCACGACCGTGTGCGTGCGCGCGGAGAGCATCGCGAGCATCCGGCGCGCGTCGGCGGCGTCGGTGGGTTTTTCGAGAATTTTAGTTTCGCAGACGACGATGGTGTCGGCGCCGATGACGATCGCGTCGGGGAATCGCGATGAAACCGCGATTGCCTTGTCGCCCGCCATCCGGAGTGCGTAGTCGCGCGGCGGTTCGCCGGGCTCGTGGCGCTCGGGCACGCGGCTTTCGATTGTGTCGAAGGAAATTCCCGCGGCAGTCAACAATTGATGGCGGCGCGGCGACGCCGATGCAAGAATCACTTTGATGTCGGCCATTTTCTCAGACGATGCCCAATTGAAGATACCCCGACCATCCTGTAACCAAGATCAGATGATAGCGAAATGGTGGCGCGTCGGCGCGCTGATGATCTTGTGCGCGGCGCTGGCT
>JBAWCX010000217.1:0-8153 GCA_049590495.1 Binatus sp. (SeqCode) | reverse complement strand
CATTGAGGCTGCCCGTAATTTCATGACGCGCGAGCGCCTCGCCCTGATGCATACGATTCGAACGCGCCATCCCGGCTCGCTCTACGAGCTGGCAAAAATGGCCAACCGCGATTTCAAGAATGTTCAGGAAGACATCCGGATTCTGGAACGGCACGGTCTCGTGCGGATCGCCAGGGAGCCACGCGGCAAACGAAGAGTCAAAGTTCCGCAAGTTCTCTTCGAGGAGATTGCGCTGCGGATCGCAATTTGAGCCGTCAGACGGACGATCAGTCAGACTCCTTCCGAGCACTAGCGTCGTAGATGATCCGTCCGTCCACGACGCGCGCGAACGGCGCGAGCATGTGCGGCGACAATTTCCCGGTTGGCATGATGTGCTCGACCGTCCAGTCGCGAATCACGAGATTGTCCGAGATGATTCGCCGATGGCATCGCCACCACAGGCCCTCGGAACACATGTACGCGGTCCGCGAGGCTGCCGCGGCTTGCGTCAGTTCGCGCAGGCCATCGTCGAAATCCGCACTCTCCGTGTAGTCCGCGTACGATCGGAACGCGGGAAGCTGCCATGCGGTATGCGGCGAGTCGTCGCGCTTCGAACTGCGCCGGCCGCCGAGCTGCTTGATCCATCGGTACTCGATTGCCGCGCGCGCGAGCGACGCGGAAAGCTCCGCCTGGTTGAACTGCGGCCATCGCTTCGAGCTTGGGAACGATCGCACGTCGGCGACGATTGCGATGCGATGCTCGCCGAGCAATTCGAGGAAACGCTCGATCGGATGCGTCGAGTGTCCGATCGTGAAGATCAGCGCTGCGCTATTGCGCGCCGGGGGCGTCGGCTGCCTTCCCCATATCCGAGGTTTTGATCTTCGCGTCGCTCTGATTCGCGACCGCAACCACGATCATCGCATCGGGATGTAGATATTTTTTCGCAACCGCCAGCACGTCGTCCTTGGTGACCGATCCAATCAGCTTCGGATACTGCTCCGCGTAATCGAGTCCGAGCCCATAGAACTCGATCTGTATCATGAAGCTGGCAATCGCGCTTTGCCGCTCGATGTTCAGTGGGAAGCTGCCGATGAGGAAGTTTTTCGCGCCATCCAACTCGGCGTCGCTGACCGGCTTTTCCTGAATCTCACGAAGCTGCTGCAGGATCAAATCGATCGCTTCGTTCGAACTCTGGTTTTTGGTTTGAAGGCCGATGGTGAACGCGCCCTGGAACTTGCCCGGCTCGAAACCGCTGTTGACCGAGTAGGCGAGCCCGTGCGCGCTGCGAACCACCTTCACCAGCCGCGAGGAAAATCCGCCGCCGCCGAGGATGTAGTTCATCACCTTGAGCCGGTAAAAGTCGGGATTCGAACGCGTCACGCCGCCGGAACCCATTAGGATGTTGGCCTGCACGACGCTTCGATCGATCAGCTTGACGTGCAGACCCGGCGCAACGTTGATTGGCGGCGGGTCGGCTTGAGGCGTGACGGAGCCCGCAAGGCCCGCCAGCGCTTTCTCAAGTGATGCTTTAACTTCGTCGGCGCTCACGTCACCGGCCACCGCGATGATCGCTCCGCCCAGCTTGTAGTAATCGCGATAAAATCCGCGCACGTCGTCGTTCGTAAGCTTGGCGACCGAGTCGGACGAGCCCGCGCCGGGATGCCCGTACGGTGAGTCGCCGAACAGCTCCTTGACGAATTCCACGTCCGCGGTGTAGCCCGGCTGTTCTTCCGCCGATTTAATTTCCGCGACCTGCTCGGCGCGTTTGCGTTCGATATCGGCGTCGCGCAATCCGGGCTGCATCAGGATTCCCGCCAGCAGCGCGAGCGTCTCGCCCTGGTACTTCTTCAGCGTCGTCATCCCGGCGGTCGAATAGTCGCGCCCGGCCGACACGCTGACTGAGCTGCCCATGAAATCGGATTTCTGATCGAACTCCGTCGCGGTGAGATCCTTGGTGCCTTGCGAGAGGCATCGCGCCGTCAACTCGGCCAATCCCTCCTTGCCCTTGGGATCGCGGCGCGTGCCGGCGTCGAACTCGATCATCATCGTGACCATCGGCAACTGATGCTCTTCCGAGACGAGCAGGGTAGCGCCGTTGCTGAGCGTCACCTTCTTGATGTCGAGGGCGTGTGACGCCGTGGCCGCGAGCAAGGTCGCCGCGATCGCCGCGACGCCCACGAATATTTTCATTGGATTCTTCGTGCCGCTCATCGCAATTCTCCGCCGCTGAGCCCGGCGCCTCCGTGCGGCAGGACGCCGGTCGGCACCAGCACCCCTTCGGTCATGTTGGACGCGACCAGGTAAGTCTTCGCGACGCGCTGCACGTCAGCCGCGGTCACTTTGTCTATTCCGTCGAGATACTTGTCGACCAGATGGTAATCGCCGAGCATTTCGTAGACTCCGAGCATCTCGGCCTCGCGCATGATCGAGTCCTGACCGTATACGAACTGCGCCTGCTCGAGATTCTTGGCCTTCTGCAATTCCTCCGCGCCAACAGGAGCATCGCGCATCGCGGCGAGTTCCTTTTCCACTTCGGTTTGAGTGTCCGCCGCCTTAATGTCGGGGCGCATCTGCGCCGATACGATAAACAATCCCGGACTGAACGAGCTCATGTCGTAACCGGCCCCGATATCGACCACCATTTGCTTTTCGACGACCAGCTTCTTGTATAGCCGCGAGCTCTGCCCGTCGCTAAGGATTTCCGACGCCACTTCGAGCGCGTAACTGTCGGGGCTGAAAATATTCGGCACGTGATACGCCTCTTCGAACGCCGGCAGATTGGCCGCGTGCTGCAGTTCGACGCGACGGGTCCCGGTTTGCGGCGGTTCCAGGTCCGTCATCGGCGGCGGCTTGGGGCCGTTCTTGATTCCCGCGAATGCCTCGCTGATTTGCTTGAGCACCTGGTCGCCGTTGAAATCGCCGACGGCCACGATCAGCGCGTTTTGCGGCGAGTAATAAATTTTGTGATACGCCGTCGCGTCGGCCAGCGTCAGCCCGTCAACGTCGTGGAACCATCCGATCACCGGCCAGTGGTACGGATGCGCCACGTAGGCCGCCGCGCGCACCATCTCGTCGAGCGCGTCCTCCGGATTGTCGTCGGTGCGCAGGCGCCGCTCCTCGAGCACGACGTGCTTCTCCTTGTCGAACTCCTTGGGCTCGAAGTTGGCCATCCGATCGGCTTCGAGCGAAATCGGCACGTCGAGGTGATCCTTGCTGATCGTCTCGAAATAATCCGTGAAGTCCTGCTCGGTGAACGCGTTATCCTCGCCGCCGTGTTCCTGGATTGTTTGCGAAAACTCTTCGGGCCCAAGCTTCTTGGTGCCCTTGAACATCAGATGCTCGCACAGATGCGACAGTCCGGTCTTGCCGAATTGCTCGTTACGAGAGCCGACGCGATAGAAGATGTTGAGGGTGGCCAGCGGAGCCTTGTGATTTTCCAGCACCAGCACCCTGAGTCCGTTGGACAGGGTTTGAGCCTTGACCGCGTCCGCCATACCCGCGCGCGCGGGAACCGAAGCGGCCAGACATAGAAGGGTACCGAGCGCCGCCACAGGGATGAGACGGCGATGATTGCCAAAGATCGTGATGAACATAGCTTATGTTCATCTAAATCCGCCGCTCGCAGGCAAGTCAAGGAAGAACATTGAACTCTGCGGCATCGCGAACAACTCTCTTAATCCGGTCCCCCTTCCCGCAGCGGGAAGGGGTTAGGGGTTAGGTCAGCAGGCATCAAGTTTACGAAGCGAGCGACGCGCCAGGTTTGTCATCCCGACGACGGGCAACGCGAGGGGAGCTGGCTTCTGGCCTCCGGACAGCTTCGGGCGAACCAGAACGTTCGTGCGTCATCTGCGCGACTATGTTTCGGCCGCGACCGCCTCGTCCATCTCCATGTGGCCGGCAAGGGTTCCCGCGCGCGGCGCTGAAGGAGGTGGGGCCGCACTAAATTGCATCGGGCCGTCGGTCCAAGTAACAATCAATTACCACGATGCCCGAAACCCCCGAGAAAGCGCAGGACCTCTTCGAAATCAAGGGCGTACTGACGAAGTTCATGCGGATGCTGTTTCCGCTTGAGTTCCGCATCGATTCGCTCGCGAACAGTGGCCCGATGCTGCCGTTTCACTATCCGCTGCTGCCGGGCGAAATGATCTACCTGCCCGAGAAGCTGGAACCGTTCGGCACTCGCGGCGACGCCTACATCTATTACTTCGTCACCACCGCGCATCTGGCGGCGCGCCACGATTTCGGGACCTTCAAGCTGAAGCTCGCGGACATCGCGGGCTTCGAGGAGCGCGGCGAGACCGGCGTCGAGGCCATCGACAGCTTCGTCGCATCGTTCGACGATCCCGGCCTCGCGGGAGCATTGATGCGGTTGGCTGAGTCCGCGCGAATCGACGCCGAACTCGCGCGACGTTATCGCGGACTCGCACCGCGCATCGCGGGTCTCAATCGCTCTCTCCTCGAGCGGCTCCATCCCGAGTCGCTCAGCACGATGCTGGTGCGGGCGGCACTCGACCTCGAGGCCGCCGGCGAAGCGCTCGATTCGCCGTTGGTGCTGATGGCGGCGCATCACTTCGCGCCCGTTCGCGAGCGCGGCGCCGACGTCATGACCAGCGTCCGCCAGGTCGGCGCGCTCTACAATTGGCTCCAGGAGCTGATTCGGCAGGCGCGTGAACGCGGCGAAGGCGATCCGCTCACCGAGGAAGAAGCGGAGCGGATGCGCAACGACCTCATCAAAGGAATGAAAGGCTCCGAATCGCAGACCGCCGGCGACGGCGAAGACGGCGAGCAGGGCGACGGTGGCGGCGAACCCGATCAGAACGTGCAGATGGACGTCTCGGGCAAGCAATCCAAGGGCGGACAGGGCAGGGCACTCTCGCCCGAGGAATTGAGCAAGCTCATCGAGCAGGGCGCCGAGATCAAACCCTCGCAAGGCGACGGCAGCGCCGACGGCGACGGCATGTACCTGACCCAACTGACCAACAAGCAGCTCAGCGAGCTCGAGCAGATGCGCGAGCAGCTCGGCGAAGTCGGCTCCGTCACCGGCCAGGGACGCCTGATGATCGGCCGCGGCCGCCAGGATTCGTACTACGCCTACGACGAATGGGATTACGTGCTGAACGACTATCGCCGCAACTGGTGCCGGCTGCGCGAAATTCCACTGACCGGAGACGAGGGCGACTTCTACGAGAACACGCTCCTCCGTTACGCCGAAATGCTGCCCGGCGTGCGCCGCAACTTCCAGCGCATCCGCCCCGCCTCCTACCGGATGGTTCGCGGGCTCGAGGACGGCGAGGAAATCGACATCGACCGCACCATCGAGGCGCGAGTGGCGCGCCTGATGGGCGAGACGCCCGACGGCCGCTTCTACAAGGCGCGCAAGAAAGAGGCGCGCGACGTTGCCACCCTGTTCCTGCTCGACATGTCAGCCTCGACCGACGAGCCTGTGCATCGCGAGCCGCGCAAGCATACTGACGACGACGACACCGACGACTGGATGAAGGCATGGCAGCGCCGCCCGCAGACCGCCAATCGCCCGCGCCGCATCATCGACGTCAACAAGGAAGCGCTGGTCATCATGGCGCAGGCGCTCGAGGAAATCGGCGACGCGTACGCGATCATGGGCTTCTCCGGCCACGGCCGCGACAACGTCGAGTTCTACGTCATCAAGGAATTCGATCAGGAACTCAGCGACGAGGTCAAGGCGCGCGTCGGCGCCGTCGAGCCGAAGCGCTCAACCCGGATGGGCGCGGCGATTCGCCACGTGCGCGAGAAATTCAAGGACGTCTCCTCGCGCGCCAAGCACATGATCCTGCTCAGCGACGGCTTTCCGCAGGATTTCGACTACGGCCACGACCGCCGCTCGAACGCCTACGGCATCCAGGACACGATGGTCGCGCTCAAGGAACTCGAGCTCGCCGGCGTCCTGCCATTCTGCATAACGGTAGACAAAACCGGCCACGACTACCTGCGCCAGATGTGCCAGTCCTCGCGCTACCTGGTAATCGAGGACATAGCGTCGCTACCGCGCCAGCTCCCAAAAATCTACGAGCAAGTAATCCGCTGGTAGCCCTGTGATCTCTTGTTCCCCTTCCACCGGGGCAAGGGGTTAGGGGTTAGGTTCCGGTACCGCGCTCTCTGCCACAAAAGTTCAGGGCTGAACTGTTCAGCCTTATCCGCGCTCGCCCACGTTGCTATTGATGGCACATGAGCATCGCTCACAACGCTATTCGCTTGCCCGCACGCCTGAAAAGTGCGCCGCGATTCTTTGTCTCCCGAAAAACAAAGTTTGACGGAACGAAACTACCGATGGTAGTCCAGCAGTTATCAACCAACAACTAATGGTGGAATTTGCCGAATCTTCGCTCTCGCGAATCTACAAATCAGCGCGCGATCTGGGCCCGCAGGTCGCGACCCGTCATCTCTTTCGGCGCTTTGACTTCGAGCATCGCGAGCAGCGTTGGCGCCACATCCGCGAGCGTCCCGCCGTCGTTCAGCCGCCCTTTGAACTTCGGGTCGTAGAGAATGAGCGGCACCGGATTCGTCGTATGCGCGGTATGCGCCTGCCCGGTCGCGGGATCGGCCATGAATTCCGCGTTGCCGTGATCCGCCGTGATGAGCGCGACGCCGCCGCGCTTTTCGAGCGCGTCGATCACAACGCCCAGCGCCGCGTCCGTCGCCTCGACCGCCGCCACCGTCGCGTCGAACTTGCCGGTGTGCCCGACCATGTCGGGATTGGCGAAGTTCATTACAATCACATCGAACTTGCCACCCTGGATTTCCTCGGCGACGCGCGTCGCGATGGCCGCCGCCTTCATCGCCGGCTCCAGGTCGTAGGTCGCGACCTTCGAAGACGGAATCAACGCGCGCTCTTCGAGCGGGAATGCCTTCTCGACGCCGCCGTTGAGAAAGTAGGTGACGTGCGCATATTTCTCGGTCTCAGCGACGCGCAAATTCCTCAACCCCGCGTGCGCCAGCACCTCGGCAATCGTGTTGCGCACGTCCTCGGGAGCGAACGCGAGCGGGAGTGCGAACGAGCGATCGTATTCGGTCATGCACACGTAGCCGACCTTCGGGATGCGCGCGCGGCGGAAGCCGGAGAAGCCGTCGAGCGCGATTGCGGCCGTCATCTCGCGCGCGCGGTCCGCGCGGAAGTTGAAGCAGATGACTTCGTCGCCGTCATGCATTGGCGATCGCTCTCCGATCACGTGCGGCTCGACGAACTCATCGCCCTTGCTCGCGGCGTACGAATTTTCGACCGCCTCGCGCGCGCTCGACGCCGCCGCGCCTTCCGCCTCGACGATCGCGCGCCACGCCCGCTCGACTCGCTCCCATCGCTTGTCGCGATCCATCGCGTAATAACGCCCGATGACCGTCGCGATTCGCCCGCGCCCCAGCTGCTTCAGCTTCGCTTCGAGCTGATCGATGAACGCAAGCGCCGAGCGCGGCGGCTTGTCGCGCCCGTCGAGCACCGCGTGAACCGCGATCCTGGTCGCGCCGTTCGCAGCCGCGACGTCGAGGATCGCCATCAGATGATCGATATGACTGTGCACGCTGCCGTCGGAGAGCAGTCCCCAGATATGCAGCGTCGTGCCGTTCGCGACGGTTTTTTGGATCGCATCGACAATCGTCGGGTTGCGCGCGAACGCGCCGCTCTCAATCGCCTTCGTGATTCGCATCAGGTCCTGGTAGATGACGCGGCCCGCGCCGATCGTGAGATGTCCGACTTCGGAATTGCCCATCACGCCCGGCGGCAGTCCCACCGCCTCACCCGACGCGTCGAGTTCAGTGTGCGGCTGCGTCGCGTAGAGCCGATCCATCACCGGAGTCTTTGCGGCGGCGATCGCATTCGACGCGCGGCTCTTGCTGATCCCCCATCCGTCGAAAATCACCAGCGCTGCGACCGGCGGCCGCGTGGCCATCACGATTTCCCGCCCGCCACGCCGCGCTTGAAGGCCGCCGCGCCCGGATACGTTGCCTTCGCACCAAGCTCTTCGGCAATCCTCATCAGCCGGTTGTATTTCGCGTTGCGCTCGGACCGGCTGAGCGATCCGGTTTTGATTTGTCCCGCTCCGGTCGCGACCACCAGGTCCGCGATCGTCGTGTCTTCGGTCTCGCCCGAGCGATGAGAAATCACGCTGCTATAGCCCGCCGCGCGCGCCATCTCGATCGTGGCG
>JBAWCX010000216.1:0-2795 GCA_049590495.1 Binatus sp. (SeqCode) | reverse complement strand
GGGACAAATCAAGATCGCTGATCCGCGGCTTGATTTTCTTGAATCGGCGTACGGGTCGAAGAAGAAGGTTCCGGTCGAGCTCACGATTCTCGACTTCGCGCCGAATCCCAAAGAGCAGAAGGAGGGCGCCGCGCTCGACGCGAGTCTGCTGCCGCTGGTGCGCGACATGGACGCGCTGCTGATCGTGATTCCGCAGTTCGCCGGCATGGAAAAAGATCTGGTCGCGACTCTTGAGAGTATCGAGGGTGAGCTGGTGTTCGCGGATTTCGATCAAGCCGAGCGCCGCCTCGAGCGCTTGAAGAAGGAAAAGGGCGGCAGCGACTTCGAGCGCGCCGCGCTCGAGAAAGTGATCGCATGGCTTGGCGACGGCAAAGCGCTGAGATTGCTCGAACTGACTGCGCAGGAGACGCAAGCGTTTTCGAGCTTCGGGTTTTTGTCGCGCAAACCGGCGCTGATCACCGTCAATTGCGAGATGGAACGCGCGGCAGCCGATATCACCGATGCCGAGCGCGCCGCAGTGCGCGCGCACGGACTCGAGGTCTTCAGGCTCGCAGCCGCCTTCGAGTCGGAGTTGTGGGAACTCGACGCGGCCGGCCAACAGGAGATGCTCAAGGACGCGGGACTCGACGCGCCCGCGCGCGATCGCCTGATCGGCGCGCTCCACAACCATCTGGGGCTGATCACTTTCTATACCGCCGGCGAGCCTGAGGCGCACGCATGGTCGTTGCGGCGCGGCGAATCAGCGCTCGACGCCGCCGGCGTGATCCACACCGATATCGCGCGCGGGTTCATCCGCGCCGAAGTTGTCAGCTACGAGGATTTCGCTATCCACAAGTCCGACGCGAAGGTCAAAGAGGCCGGCAAGCTGAGGCTCGAGGGCCGCGACTACGTGATGCGCGACGGCGACATGATTCACATTCGGTTCAAAATCTGAATCGCCTCCGCGGCTGGCGGCAGGGGTGACCCCTGC
Source organism: Binatus sp. (SeqCode) (assembly GCA_049590495.1). Classification (GTDB taxonomy): domain Bacteria; phylum Desulfobacterota; class Binatia; order Binatales; family Binataceae; genus Binatus. The sequence continues at coordinate 1,825 of JBAWCX010000216.1, read as the reverse complement.
ACCCAGTACTAGGAAAAAAAAGCGCGAAATCGCGCGGACGCGCTTTCGCTCTCGGGTTCGGTTCGGGGGAAAAGCATGCAGGCGACGCGGGCTACCCTTGATGGGGCGGGAAAAAGTTGCCGGCGCAGAGCGACTCGTTGGACCTGCGAGGCGCATCTGCGCCGGCGGACGGACACGGGACCTTTCTTAGCGATCGTGTTCGGAAGTTAGAGCGGGATTCACACGATACGCCGCCAAATGTATTCCGCGGCTGGGCGGATGTAAACGGCCCAAGCTCGTGCGCTGTGGATAAACAAAAGGCGCGGAGCGCCACGGCAATCAGCCGTTTTGCTCCGCACCTGTGTCAGTAATTAACGAATCCGCTTAAGCAATCTCTTAAGGAGCCGCCGCCACCATCGACTTTACCGTGCAGAAATCCTTGTCGATTGCGCCCATGTTGATGTACCAGCATTCGCGCTCGGGCGTATGCTGGCCGGGCAGGTAACACATCGTCGAGAAATTTCCCTGCGTGTCGATCGACGCCGCGCCCACCACGAACTCGCGCTTGAACGGATAGATCGCCACGCGCGCATCGGGCACCGGGCGGTCACGATAGGCCAGCCAGTAGATGTGCGTGCGCCACAAACGACCTTTCTGATCGTAGGTATCGACGTAAGGCTCGAAGCACAATTCGGTGTCCAGATAGACGTTGGTCAACTTGTCGAGCGCGCTGCTCGCCTCGCCAATATCGCGCCGGGGACTCGCCTCGACGATATACATGTGGCGCATCTCCCAAGCCTCGGGGCATGCGGTTGCGCCGCCGTCGTAGGGACATGTCTCTTCGGGCGAATGCTGCGCGTGCACCGTCCCGAGCATGTCCTTCTCACCCAGGAACCGATAGTTGTATTGCTCGGTCTTGGGGTTGAAGCCCGCATAGTGGTCAGGATCGTAGCTCTGGGCTCCCGTCGCGCTGGAGAGAATCGACTCGCTGAGGCGCCGCACGCGACGAGTACCGGGGGTCCAATCCCAGGCGTCGTCGCCGCGCTTCGGGTCCGCGTAGCGATAGCGGATCAATCCGGTACCGCGCGCCTCCTGTGGCGAAAGCACGGGGTACAGAGCGAACACCCACAAGCGTCCGGACTGCTTGAAGTCGGGATCGACGGGCATCGGCTCGACTTCGGTCCGTCCGAAGAGGTTGTATCCGGCGTAGTGACCAATCTCGAGGTCGTTGATAACGTTCTGGTCCTGGCCCGGACGAACGTACTCGCTCTGGCAATCGTAGAAGCGCAGATCGTAGTCGTCAGTGCTGATCGGACGGAACACGTTGTTCCACATTATCTTGGTGGCCACATAAGGGTCGTTCGGATCGATCAGCGGGAACGCCTGTCCGGCGACGTAGCCGACCATACTGCGATGATCGTTAGTGAGCCGGACCTGCTGCGAATACTTTTCGGTCGCGTCCCGGTACGGCGGCGGCCAATCGACTCGTTCGGTCGGGACGATATACATCCGCATCCCATGAGTGACCGCGTAATATACCCCGGGCGAAACCAGGTCTTTGACCAACGGCGCGTTGGCGGGCGTTATGATGTCGCCGGCCTTCACCGTTGCATTAGCTGAAGCGGCGATCAGACATAAGCCAATCGCCAGTGTCCCCACCCTAAGCAAAATCTTCCCCAAAGCATGCTTAACCATGACGTAAGGTACCTCCTCCCTCGTTAGGACTCCAATTCTTGGTCGCGAAATTTTACGGAGTCAAGTAGTCATCCCCATATATCATCAAATTGTTCGTTAATTCTACATATTGATTGTAAAGGTGCAAAAAAGGAGCGGGCCGGTGCAGCTG
>JBAWCX010000215.1:0-4403 GCA_049590495.1 Binatus sp. (SeqCode) | reverse complement strand
GTTCCGGCCGGCGTGCGCGTGAATTTTCCGGCCGTGATGGAGCGGATGCGCAAGCTGCGCGCGCAGCTCAGTCCGACCGATTCGGCAAATAGATTTCGTGGCCTGGGCGTCGACGTGTTCATCGGCGACGGACGTTTCGTCGCACCTGATTGCGTCGAGGTTGACGGCAAGCGGCTGCGATTCAAGAAAGCCGCGATCGCCACCGGCGCGCGCGCAGCATCGCTGCCGATTCCGGGTTTGGCCGACGCCGGCTACCTGACCAACGAGACGGTGTTTTCGCTGACCGAACTGCCGCGCCGAATCGCCGTGATCGGCGCCGGTCCGATCGGATGCGAGCTAGCGCAGACGTTCGCGCGATTCGGCGCGCAGGTCACCCTGCTCGAAGTCGCGCCGCAAATCCTGATTCGCGAGGATCGCGACGCCGCCGAGCGAGTCGAGCGCGCAATCGTCCGCGACGGCGTGGAAATTATCACCGGATGCAAAATTTCCGCCGTCGAAATGCGCGGCAATGAGAAAATAATCGCGACCGAGCGCGACGGCGTCCGCCGCGAGATTGCCTGCGACACGATCTTGATTGGCGTCGGGCGAGTTCCCGCCGTCGAGGGGCTGAATCTCGAAGCCGCGATGATCGAATACGACAAGCAAAACGGCGTGAAGGTCGACGACCATCTGCGGACGACCAACCCGCTCGTGTATGCCGGCGGCGACGTCGCGTCGCCATACAAGTTTACTCATCTGTCCGACGCGCACGCGCGCATCATGCTGCGCAACGCACTATTTTTCGGACGCCAGCGCGCGAGCCAACTGACTATTCCATGGTGTACCTACACCGATCCCGAAATTGCGCACGTCGGACTCTACGAAGCCGAGGCAAAGCAGCGCGGAATTGCGGTCGCGACCTACACGCAGGAACTGGCCGAGGTCGATCGCGCAGTGCTCGACGGAGAAACCGACGGCTTCGTCAAGGTGCACGTGCGCGCGGGTAGCGATCAAATCGTCGGCGCGACGATTGTCGCGAGCCACGCCGGCGAGATCATCTCGGAACTCACGACCGCGATCAAAGCGGGCGTGGGACTGGGCGCTCTCGGCGACGTGATTCATCCGTACCCCACGCAGGCCGACGCGATTCGCCGCGCGGCGGGACTCTACACGCGCACGCGGCTCACGCCATTCGTCGCGGGCTTGATGAAGCGCTGGTTCGCGCTTACGCGATGAGAGAAATCAGCGCAGGCGCAGGTTGAATGCCTGGCGACCTTTCTCGCCCGGGCGGACGTCGAACTGAACCTCGTTGCCCTCGCGCAGGTCGTCGAAATAAACCTTGGGCGACAGCGCCGAGCGATGGAAAAAAACTTCGTCGCCGCCGTCGTCCGCGATTATGAAGCCGAAGCCTTTGTCCTTGACTACCTTCTTGATTGTTCCGAACACGCGATCCCTCCCCGAACAATATTTGCGCGCGGCTTGAGCTTACGACGCTGACAATTTAAGTAAAGAGCGTACCCAGCGAAACCGCGAGGCGTGCGCATGCTCAAGGCCGTCACATTGAAGGAAATTGAAAGAATCTTCGCCGTGATCGATCCGATGGGAATTTCGCGCGAGGCGGTGGAGATTCCACTGCGCACCGAGCATCCGGGGCGCGTCTCGATTTTGAAAAACGGCAAGCTGGAGATAGTCGTCGAGCGCGACGGCGATTTCGAGGATTGGATCACCCGGCTCGAGGCGCAGATTCGCGACCTGATGAAGCCGGAGGGGGACTGAGCTCGATCAGCACCGCGCCGTGATCGACGGTCTGCCCCTCCTCGACGCGAACCTGCTTTACGATCGCGGCACTCTCGGCGGCGAGCGTCGTTTCCATTTTCATTGCTTCGATCACGACCAGCGCCTGTCCCGCCTCGACCAGGTCGCCGTCGCAGACCAGCACCTTGAGCACCTTGCCGGGCATCGGCGCGGTGATTTCCGCAGCAGCGAGCCCGCGCGCGCGTCGCCGCGCAGCCTCTTGCGCCGGCTTGAACTCGAAAGACGCGGGGCCGACTGAAACGAAGATCGATTCCTTTCGCCGTGCGCAGAAAATCGGGTAGCGCCGGCCGTCGATCGCAAGAATCCCGCCGCCATCCGCATTCGGCGTAAACTCCGTCGTTAGTTCCCGGTCCCCGATGCGGACGCGAATGATGCCGCCGTCGTGCGAGATCACCTCGACGTCAATCTCGCGCGAGTCACCGGAGCGCGTGAGCTTCATCGCCGCGATCCCCACAGCTCGAAGTTGTTGAGGCCGTCCCACGGCGACCGCCGCTCGTTACTGGCTCGCGACGCGGCATTCTCCACCCGCGAATCGTCGGCGGCGATCGCCGCTGCAATGACTGCCGCATCGAACTCTGACGCGTTGATCTTCCACTGAGAAAAAAAATCGTCGATGAAGTGCGTCGACAGCTTGGCGTTGCGAAACTGCTCGCTCGCGATGATGTCGCGCAGGTACGCCGCGTTGTTTGTCACGCCCAGCAACGCGAATTCACTGAGCGCGTTCACGAGGCGGCCGCGCGCCTCCTCGCGATTCGCGCCGTAGCAGATGAGCTTGCCGAGCAGGCCGTCGTACCACGGCGTCACTTCGGCGCCGCGCGTCAGGTGCGAGTCGAAGCGCACGCCCGGCCCGCCGGGAACGCTCAAATGAAGCACGGTCCCGGTCGCGGGACGAAAGTCATGCTCGGGATCCTCGGCGTTGATTCGGCATTCGATCGCGGCGCCGCGCGGAGCGGCCGGCTCCGACACTGCGCCGCCCGACGCGATCCGCAATTGCTCGCACACCAGGTCGCATCCGAAACGCATCTCGGTCACGGGATGCTCGACTTGCAGGCGCGCATTGACTTCGAGGAAGTAAAAGTTGTCGCCCTCGACCAGGAACTCGGCCGTGCCCGCGTTGGTGTAGTGCGCCGCGCGCGCGAGTTTCAGCGCCGCGTCGATCATCTTCGCGCGCATCGCGTCTGAAAGTCCCGGCGCCGGCGACTCCTCGACAATCTTCTGATGCCGCCGCTGGATCGAGCAATCGCGCTCGCCGAGCGCGACCACATTGCCGTCTTCGTCGCCAAGAATTTGTATTTCGATGTGCCTGGGATGCGCGAGATATTTTTCTATAAAGATCCTCCCGTCGCCGAACGCCGCCACCGCTTCGCGCGCAGCCGCTTCCAGAGCGCCTTCGAGCTGCGCGGCTTCCGCAACCACGCGCATCCCGCGTCCGCCTCCGCCGGCGGCAGCCTTGATGAGGATCGGATAGCCGACGAGCGCGGCAAACTCGCGCGCGGCGGAAATTTCCGCGGTCTCGATGCCCGGCACTACCGGCACGCCGGCTGCAACCGCGATTCGCCGGGCTGCGACCTTGTCGCCCAGCGCAGCCATCACCTCAGGCCGCGGCCCGACGAACACGATCTGCGAATCGGCGGCAGCCTGCGCGAACTCAGGACGCTCGGAGAGAAATCCGTAGCCCGGATGTATCGCGTCGGCGCCCGACCGCTTTGCGGCTGCGATTATCGCCGCGATATCGAGATAACTTTTTGCGGCCTCGGCCGGTCCGATCGCGATTGCCTCATCAGCGGCGCCGACGTGTGCGCTTTTCACGTCCGCCGCCGAATACACGGCGACAGTCTTCAAGCCGAACAGGCGCGCACTGCGAATGATTCGAAGCGCAATCTCGCCGCGATTTGCAACGAGCAGTTTTGTCAGCCGCCGAGCCATCGATTGGTCGAAGCTAGCACAATCAATTGCAACCGGCGCGCCCGTCGTATAATTCCGGAATGACGCGCGCGCCGGCACCGGGAATTTCATGGATCAACTATACTTTGTCGTTCACACGCATTGGGATCGCGAATGGTATCAGCCGTTTCAGCAGATGCGCGCGCGACTGGTCACTATGGCCGATCGGATGATTCCGCTGGTCGAGCGCGGCACGATTCCGTCGTTTCACTTCGACGGCCAGACGATCGTGCTCGACGATTACCTCGAGATGCGCCCGCGCGCCGAGCCGCGACTGCGCAATCTGATTCGCGCGGGCAAAATCCAGGTCGGGCCGTGGTACGTGCTCGCCGACAGTTTCCTGGTGAGCGGCGAGTCGCTCATTCGCAATCTCGAAATCGGCATGGCGATTGCGCGCCGCTTCGGCCGGCCGCTCGACGTCGGCTACCTGCCCGATCAGTTCGGGCACATCGCGCAGATGCCGCAAATTCTCGCCGGCTTCGGATTCACGACCGCGGTGCTGTGGCGCGGCGTCGGCGCGGACGTGAATCGCAATCGTTTCGCCTGGGAAGCGCTCGACGGCAGCTCGGTGCTGACGGTCTATCTGCCCAATGGCTACTCGAACGGCGCCAATCTGCCGCTCGAATCGGTGGACAGCTTCGTCGCGCGCGCCGAACAGATTGCGC
>JBAWCX010000214.1:0-11255 GCA_049590495.1 Binatus sp. (SeqCode) | reverse complement strand
CGTAGTCGGGCGTGATGTCGCCGTAAGTCTCGGCGCGATCGAGGCGCACGTCGATCGAAGCGTCGTAGCCGGCGTGCCTGATCATCTCGGGCAGGCGGCGGTAACTGTCGGGCCCGGCCACCACGTCGAGAAACGCGGCTTTTTCCATGATCGCGACGCGATTGTGTTGCGCCATGCATCCGAGCAGCCCGATTTTGACTTCAGGCCGCGCATGCTTGAGGCGCGCAAGCTCCCGCAGCCTGTGCAGCACCTTCTCTTCGGCATGCTCGCGAATCGCACAGGTGTTGAGCAGGACCACGTCGGCATCTTCGACGCCATCGGCAGTGACGTATCCCGCGCGGCGCAAAACGGCGCTGACTGTTTGCGAGTCAGCGACATTCATTTGGCATCCGTAGGTCTCGAGGTAGACTCGCGGATGCGCAGTATTTGTGATGCGATCGTTCATTGGCCGAAACGAAATCTTAGGCTACCCTGCCATTCCGATGCGAGAGCAGCGCCGGCCATCGTTCGAGCGGATGGAAGCCACCTTGCTGGCGTGCCCACAGTGCAAGCGCGCGGTGAAGGTGCGCAAGCGGTTGCTGCTCGTGCTGCCTCAAGGCGACAAGTACCTCTACGTATGCCCCGATTGCGGCTCGACCTGCGGCGAGACAATCGAGACGCCGCCCCCAGCAGGAATTCGCTGATCGTCGACACCTCTCCCCCTCTAAACTTCGAACAGGGACGAAGTCCCGCATCTTTTCCTAACAATGGGTGCAGGGGTCACCCCTGCCCAAGGAAGCGTGAAACCCACGGCGGGTTTCACATTCGATAAAGTGATTTGCCCTTCCCTACGGTTTGTCGCGCATGCCGTCGAGGTCGCGCATCGCACGCTCGAGGATTTCGCGCACCTTGTCGATTCGCTCTTGTGACGCCGACTCGCCCGCCACGGCCCGAAATGCGGCCTTGACCAGGCGCTCAGCGGGACCGCGAACCTCCGCCGCGTCCGGATCGTTGGCGTGACGCCATCCGGCCCATCGCCGCGCCCGCCACCAGATTCGCCGCACGGTCTCGTCCTCGCGTTTGAGTTCGGCGGCGCCGGCGTCAGTGATCGCGTAGACGCGCTTGCCTTCCTTCGAGTCGGAGGAAATCAGCCCCTCATCTTCGAGTTGCTGCAGCGTCGGATAAACGGTGCCGGCGCTGGCGCTGTAGATTCCGCCCGAGCGCTCTTCGAGCTGACGCATCAGCTCGTAGCCATGCTTGGGGCCGTCCGCGATTAGCGACAGGAGCGCGAGCCGAACTTCACCGGGGCCGAAGAATCGCGCCCGCATGCCCATCATGCCGAATTCCGCCCAGTGACCGCGTCTTTGAAAACGTCGAGTTCCACAAACCATCATGACTAACCTCCAGAGTGTCGGGTTGAATGCGCGGTCGATGGACCAGCCGCAACAACGCCAAACATGATGGAAGGTATATCGTACGATATAGTCGCAGTCAACCTGAGCGGGCGGGCGAAAACGATCCTGCTATCAATACTAATTGTAGGCAGGCTTGTGCCGCGTCAGCCCTGCGAGTGCACTGATACAGGCTCGATCACGTACGTCACGCGCTTCTCGCCTGGCGAGCGGAACGGATATTTGTCCTGATTCAGGTACTTTTTCGCGAGGCTGTCGATATGCGCGTCTGCGCCCTTCTCGTCTTCGCCCACGACTGGTCCGCGTATTCCGATGTAGCGAAAAGCGTTGTCGGGGTCGACGATCGACAGCGCGACCTTCGAGCCGACCTTCATATTCTTTGCTTTCACACGCCCGCGCGCAGTGTTGATGCGGATTTTTCCGTTTGTATAGTCGAACCAGACTGGAGTCACTTGCGGCGAACCGTCGGGCATTATGGTTGCTATATTCGCCAGGGGCTTTTTAGTGGTGAGGAGGTCGAGAAACTTCTCGGGAATCGTGCTCGATGCCATCGCGGGTACTCCTTGTAATGACGGATTATGGTCAAGATTAGACAATCGCCCGCCTGAGGCAACTGTCTTTTTCAGCTAGCGCGGCAGCGGTTGTGACACAAACTGCCGGATGAATTTGACACCTACATTTGCATGCGTTATTAGCCAAGCCTAAGCTCTTACTTTGGAACGCGGCGCGGGGGAAATGCCCGATTGCGCCAAGGGAGTATTTTTCGATGGCGCTTTTTACGAAAGAACCAGAAAAGAATCCGAAGATCCAACCTGCGATCACTCCACAAGCTTCATCGACACCGACACCTCAACCTCCAGCATCGACTTCAGCTTCGACTTCAACCTCGGCACCGGCTGCACGGGCTAACGGGCCCGCGCCGTCCGACGGGCGCGCATATCTCGATCGTGGATCGAAAATCTCCGGCAAGATTTCCTTCGAAGGCCCCGCGCGAATCGACGGCGAGGTCGACGGCGAGATTCACGCCAAGGACAGTCTCACGATTGGCGAGTCCGCCGTGGTGACCGCGCAGATACGCGCAGCCTCAGTATCGGTCGCCGGCAAGGTCAGCGGCGACATCGTCGCGACCCAGCGAATCGAGATTCGTCCGTCGGCAAAAGTGAGCGGGAACGTCACCGCGCCCGTGCTTTGCATTCAAGAGGGCGCGCTCTTCGAGGGGCACTGCTCGATGCAGCCCGAGGGCATCCGCGACGACCGCAAGATCACCGTATTTCCCAAGGAGGAACGCGTGGCGCAGGCCGCCGGAGGGCAGAAGCAGGCCTGAATTGCCCGGGCCTGTTCAGCTGGTATAGTCCGCGTTCCCGAGTTCCGAATGATGGAGAGAGGTTCGAAAGTCCCCGCAGGGGAGACGCCGTAAAATGCATATCCCGCCGAATTGGGGGACGTTCTTTGCGCTGATTGTTTCGTTCCTGGTTTTCTGGTTTATATTCAGCCGATTATTTTTTCGCCCGTTCCTGAACCTGCTGGCGGAGCGCGAGCGCAGATTCAAGGACTTGAACGATCGCACCGAGGAATTGATCAAGCAGGCGCGCGCGGCTGACGAAGAACGCGAAGCGCGCCTCGCCGAGGTCCGCAAGGGTGCAATCGCGCGGCGCGAGACCGAGCGCCGCAAGGCCGAAGCCGAAGCGGCGCAGATGATGGAAGCGGCGAAGGCGGAGGCGCGGGAGGCGCTCGAGCAGGTGCGGGCTAAAATAGAATCGGAGCTCAAGGCGGCGGAGAGCGAACTCGAGCGGATGGGACATAGCCTGGCGAGCGAACTGGCCGAGCGTGTGCTGGGCCGGCCGCTCAACGGCGGCGCGGCGACGGGTAAGAGCAACTAGAGCGCGACTGATTTCAACATCGAATGAAGAAGTGGATCACATCGGCGGCGATTTTCGCTGCCGCTTTTTTTCCGCGCGCCGCGATGGCCGCCGAGGATGCGGGCGCGGGGCACGGCTCATGGCTGCTGCTGACGTTCTTCACGATCAACTTCGCTCTGTTCGTGTGGGTGCTCGTCCATTTCGCGGGTCCGCCGGCGCGAAAATTCTTTGCCGATCGCGCCGTCACGATTCGCACTTCCCTGTCTCGCGCGTCGAGCGCATTTGCCGAAGCTGAAGCGTTAGCCAACAAGGCGGCGGCCCGGATGGCGGCGCTCGCGGCGGAGCTCAAGAAACTCGCCGACGAGCTGGAACAGGAGACCGCGTTCCAGGTCGGCAAAGTCGCCGAGATGGCAAGAGCGACGGCCGATAGAATCCATCGCGATACCGAGCTCACCAGTTCGGCGCTGTCGGAAGCGGCGAAACGGCGCGTGCGTGCGCAGCTGGCCGAATCCGCCGCGACCCTCGCCGGCGATCTTATCGCCCGCAATTTTCAACCGACCGACCAGGGACGGCTAATAGACGGCTTCATGGACAAGCTCGCCCCAGGTGATCGGCAATGAAGGGTTCGCGAGTCGCCAAACGCTACGCGCGCGCCCTGCTCGATCTCGCAGACAAGGGCAGCGAGGAAAAGTGGGGCGCCGAGCTGCAACGGCTGGCCGCGATGGTCGAGTCGCCCGAGCTCATCGAGCGTCTCGCGTCGCCCGAGCTCTCCGAGCAGTCGCGGCAGGAGGCGATGGCGAAGATTGCCGAGCGCCTCAATCTCAGCTTTCCGCTGCGCTCGTTTGCGGTCGTGGTCGCGCGTCACGGGCGCATTCGCGAACTCGGCGCGATCGCAGAGTCGTATCGCGACCTCCTCGATCAGACGATGGGCCGTGAGCGCGCGACGCTTACCTTTGCGATGCAACCGTCGGATGCTGAGGTTGCGCGCGTGGTCGGCGGACTCGAGACCATCGCAAAATTGAAAATCATCCCGACCGTGAAAATCGACGCCGCGCTGCTCGGCGGAGTGACTGCGGAACTGGGCGGAAAAATCTACGACGGCAGCCTTGCAACTCGACTCGCGGAGGCACAGCGGCGGCTCGCGGGCTAGCCGGGAACCAACGACATGGCGGAAATCAGACCATCCGAAATCAGCGAAATCCTCAAAAACGAGATCAAGGGTTTCGAGGGCAGCATCTCGGTGCGCGAAACCGGCCGCGTGCTCTCATGCGGCGACGGTATCGCCCGAATCTACGGACTTCAGAACGCCGCGTTCAGCGAGCTACTCGAATTTCCGCATCAGGTCTACGGGATGGTGCTGAGCCTCGAGGAGGACAACGTCGGTGCCGTCATCTTCGGCGATCCCCAGGCTGTCCAGGAAGGCGACGAGGTCAAGCGCACCGGCAGAATCACCGAAGTGCCGGTCGGCGAGGGCCTGCTCGGCCGCGTCGTCAACGCGCTCGGCCAGCCGATCGACGACAAGGGGCCCATCAAATCTACTGAAACGCGGCGCACCGAAATCAAGGCGCCCGGCATCATCCGCCGCCAGCCCGTCAAGGAGCCGCTGCAGACCGGCATCAAGGCTATAGACACGATGCTCGTGATCGGGCGCGGTCAGCGCGAGCTGATCATCGGCGATCGTCAGACCGGCAAGACCGCAATCGCCATCGATACGATTATCAACCAGCGCGGCCAGAACATGCATTGCATTTACGTGGCGATCGGGCAGAAGCGCTCGACCGTCGCGCAAGTCGTCGAGAAGCTCACCAGCGCCGGCGCGATGGAGTTCACGACGGTCGTCGCCGCGACCGCTTCGGAAGCCGCCCCGCTGCAGTTCATCGCGCCGTACACCGGCTGCACGATGGGCGAATATTTTCGCGACTCCGGCAAGCACGCGCTGCTCGTGTACGACGATCTCAGCAAGCACGCGCAGGCTTATCGACAGTTGTCGCTCTTGCTGCGACGCCCGCCCGGCCGCGAGGCGTATCCCGGCGACGTCTTCTATCTGCACTCGCGCCTGCTCGAGCGCGCCGCCAAGATGAGCGACGAGATGGGCGGCGGCTCGCTTACCGCGCTGCCCGTAATCGAGACCCAGGAAGGCGACGTGTCGGCATACATTCCGACCAACGTCATTTCGATCACCGACGGCCAGATAATTCTCGACAAAGATCTTTTCAACTCCAACGTGCGTCCCGCCGTCAACGTCGGGCTGTCGGTGTCGCGCGTCGGATACTCAGCCGCGATCAAAGCGATTAAGCAGGTGGGAGGCACGCTCAAGCTCGACCTCGCGCAGTACCGCGAGATGGCGGCGTTTGCGCAGTTCGGTTCCGACCTCGACGCGTCGTCGCAGCGCCTGCTCGCCCGCGGCGCGCGGCTGACTGAGATGCTCAAGCAGAATCAATACAGTCCGCTGCCGGTCGAGAAAGAGGTGCTGCTCATTTTCGCCGCCAAAGAGGGCTATTTCGACAAGCTCTCCGTCGAGCAGATTCGCCCGTTCGAGGCGGCACTCTACACCAATTTCGACTCGCGCCACGCCGACCTGCTCGCCGAAATTCGCGATCAGAAACAGCTTTCCGATGAGCTGACGAAAAAGCTCAAGGCCGGACTCGACGCCTACGAACAATCGTTCCTGGCCGAAAACAAAACGGCCGCGCCGGCGCCGGCGGCGTAGCCGGACCAACGCTCGACGATGGCATCACTCAAGGCAATCCGGCGCCGGATCACGTCGGCCAAATCGACGCAGCAGATCACGCGTGCGTTGAAGCTGGTCTCGGCCGCGCGGCTGCGGCGCGCGCAGGAAGCGCTCGTCAACGCGCTGCCATATAGCCAGGCGCTCGCGCGCGTCGCCGATTCCCTGCTCACCTCGGAGGGCATCTCGGTCGGTCCCGTCGAGGGCGCGCAAAAGCGCTCGCTGCTGGTGGTGGTCGCGTCGGATCGCGGCCTGGCCGGCGGGTACAATTCGTACCTGTTCCGCGCGGCGGAAGCGACGCAGCGCGAAATCCGCGGCAACGGACTCGACATCGAGCTGTTCGCGGTCGGCAAAAAGGCCGTCGATCATTTCCGGCGTACCAACGTCGCCGTCGCGCTCTCGCGAGTCGATAATTTTCCGCGCTTGGCCACGATCGCGCTCGCCCGCGACATCGCGGCCAAGATGCTCGCCGACTACAGCTCCGGCGCTATCGACGAAGCCGGCATCGTCTATACTCATTTCCAGTCCGCCGTCGTGCAGAAGCCGGTTTACGAGCGACTGCTGCCGATCAAGCCGCCGAGCGACGCGGGCATCCACGAGAGCTCGAACGTTGAGGCGGCGGTCTCGAAATCCGACGCTCCCAAAATCGACTATCTAGTCGAGCCGTCGCGCGAAGAACTCGTGCCGGTCGTATTGCGCGGATATCTCGAGGCGAGCGTCTATCATGCGCTGCTCGAGGCCGAGGCCAGCGAGCAGGGCGCGCGAATGACCGCGATGGACGCGGCGACCAACAATGCCGACGACATGATCTCTTCGCTAACGCTCGCGATGAACCGCGCCCGCCAAGCCCAAATCACGCGCGAGCTGATGGACATAGTAGGCGGCGCCGAGGCCCTCCGCTGATGAATCTTTCTTTTTATCCGGTCCCCCTTCCCTCGAGTAGGGGTTAGGTTCCGAAGCACAGCTTTGACAACAGGAAATCACTTTTATGACTACTCAAACCGTCCCCGGTAAAATCAACCAGGTGCTCGGCAACGTCGTCGATGTCGAGTTCGGCGCCGGCACGCTGCCGCCGATTTTCTCGGCGCTGCGCGTAAGCAATCCGTCGATCAGCGACGAGCCCGGCAACCTCGTGCTCGAAGTGCAGCAGCATATGGGCGAAAACACCGTCCGATGCATCGCGATGGATTCCACCGATGGCCTCGTGCGCGGGATGGAAGCCGCCAACACGGGAGCGCCAATCTCGGTGCCTGTGGGTCCGGGCACGCTCGGGCGCATCATGAACGTCACCGGCAGCGCGATCGACGAGCGCGGGCCAATCCAGGGCACTTCGCTGATGCCGATACATCGCGACGCGCCGCCGTTCGCCGATCAGGCGCCCGAAGCCGAAATTCTCGAGACCGGTATCAAGGTCCTCGACCTGATTTGCCCGTTCGCACGCGGCGGCAAGATCGGCCTGTTCGGCGGCGCCGGTGTCGGCAAGACCGTCACGATTCTCGAGCTCATCAACAATGTCGCCAAGCAGCACGGCGGCGTGTCGGTGTTCGCTGGCGTCGGCGAGCGCTCGCGCGAGGGCAACGACCTCTATCGCGAGCTGACCGAGTCGGGCGTCATCTCGAAAACCGCGCTGGTGTACGGCCAGATGAACGAGTCGCCCGGCGCGCGCGCCCGCGTGGCTCTCACCGGTGTCACCGTCGCCGAATATTTCCGCGACGAGGAAGGCAAGGACGTCATCTTCTTCATCGACAACATTTTCCGTTTCGTGCAGGCCAACTCCGAAGTCTCCGCGCTGCTCGGCCGCATGCCCAGCGCGGTCGGCTACCAGCCAACCCTCGGCACCGACATGGGCGAGCTCGAGGAGCGCATCACCACCACCAAGAAAGGCGCGATCACGTCGGTGCAGGCCATCTACGTGCCCGCCGACGACCTTACCGACCCCGCGCCCGCGACCACTTTCAGCCATCTGGACGCCATCTGCACGCTGGATCGCAAGGTTTTCGAAAAAGCGATTTTCCCGGCCGTCGATCCGCTCGGCTCGACGTCGCGAATTCTGGATCCGCAAGTAGTCGGCGACGAACACTACAGTGTCGCGCGCCGCGTGCAGGCCATTCTGCAGCGCTACAAGGACTTGCAGGACGTCATCGCGATCCTCGGGATGGAAGAATTGTCGGCCGACGACAAGACCGTCGTCGCGCGCGCGCGCCGCATCGAGCGCTATCTCTCGCAACCGATGTTTGTCGCGGAGCCGTTCACCAATACTCCCGGCAAATACGTAACGCGAAAGGACACTGTGCGCGGCTTCGCCGAAATCCTCGATGGCAAGTGCGACGACCTGCCCGAGCAGGCGTTTCTGCTGGTCGGCACCATCGAAGACGCGCGCGAAAAAGCCGAACGTATCGCGCGCGAGGGAGCGCGCTAACCCCGGAATCCCACGATGGCCGCAACGTTCAAATTCAGACTGCTCACTCCCACCGGGATAGTCTTCGAAGGCGACGCCGAAGAAGTCTCAGCGATAGGTCCGCTCGGCGAATTCGGCGTCCTACCCGAGCACATCAACTTCATAACGTCGCTAGTCCCCGGAGTACTCGAAGCCCGCCTGCCCGATGGCACCAGGATGCACTGGGTAGTGTCAGGCGGCCTGGCCGAAGTGAAAGACGGCACAATGACAGTGCTGGCAAGCACGGCAGAATCCCCGGAAACCGTGAACGCAGCAGACGCAGCCTCCCAAGTCCAACAAGCCGGCGAACAATTCTCAACGATGAGCTACTACGACCCAGGCTACGCCGCAGCCCGGGACGCCCTCAAACTCGCCGAAGCCCGAGTAGAAGCCGCCGCCCTGAAACCCACCGCCCGCTAAAATTCTGTCTCCTCTCCCTGTAAGGGAGAGGATGAAGGTGAGGGTCCGATTACAGCGCCCCGCGCGATTCAGGATTCTGCTCCTCGTCCACCTTCCACGACCGGTACCCCTTCTGCGACCGGTTCCCCTTCCCACAATGGGAAGAGCCTGCCCTGAAGTTGCCCCGAATGCGTGGACATTCGCGTTCCCCCTTTCCATGTGGAAAAGGGGGTTAGGGGGATAGGATGCAACGATCCGCATAACTCTTCTGGTTCCCCTTTCCCGTGCGGGCCCGAAAAAAGGGGTTAGGGGTTAGGTTCCTCGATGCCACAAAAGTTCAGGGATGAACTGTTCAGCCTGACGCCATCGCGCCGGACGTGCTACGCATAGGGCATGGACCATACTCATGACACTCCGAACTCGGTAGCCCCCGACGGCCTCCGAAAAAACAAAATTCGACGGAACGAAGCTACCGATGGTGGTCTGCTCGTCATTGCACCACAACCGGTGGTAGTGGGCGTCATGTGAAGATTTCTGGAATCATCCGTGTGGCACTCGGAGTTGCTTTGTTCCTGTTGGCTATGGTCTTGGCAGCGTATTCAACAGGGAGATTTGAAAGGGTGCCGGCTGTCGTAATTGCGGTTATCGCTATCAGGATTGTCGCTGAGGGCGGAGCCATCCTGTGGAATTCGCGACCAAATTGAGAACCGCCCACTACCAACAGGTGGCATAGATTCCAATCTCGACACCCGCAATGAAGCACGCAACCCAGGTCCATCTGATCCACCAGATCTTCGACGCCATCGATCGCGGCACGCCGCCGATGGCCGAGCGCTTCACGCGCAACGACACTTCCGCGTACACGTCGCCGCAGCGCGCCGCCCGCGAGCGCGACGTGCTGTTTCGCAATCATCCGATCGTCGCCGGCTTCAGCTCGCAGATTCCCAACGCCGGCGACTACCTGACCGAAGATCTCGCCCCCGTGCCAATCCTGGTGGTGCGAAACGCTTCCGGCGAACTGCGCGCCTTCGTCAATATCTGCCGCCATCGCGGCGCGAAGCTCGTCGCCGGATGCGGCAACACCGCGAAGCTGTTTTCATGCCCCTATCACGCGTGGAGCTACGACACCGACGGCCGGCTCGTCACGATTCCAGACGACTACGGATTCGAAGGACTGGATCGCACCGCAAGCGGCCTCGTCGCGCTGCCGGTCGCCGAAAAGTACGGCCTCATCTTCGTGACCCCGACGCCGGGCGACTCCATCGACGTCGACGCGATGCTCGCCGGGCTCGGCGCAGACATCGAGTCGTACGGCATCGACTCGATGGCGCATCAGGAGACGCGCGTGGTCCGCCGCCGGATGAACTGGAAGCTGGTCAGCGACACGTTTTGGGAGGCGTACCACATAAAGGTTCTGCACGCGCAAAATGTCGCACCGCTGTTCGTCAAGAATCTCGCGATGTTCGACGCGTTCGGCCGCAACACGCGCTACATCGGCGTGCGCAAGTCAATCGAGAAGCTGCGCGACCTTCCCGAAGATAAGTGGGACCTGCTTCCGCATACGACCATCCTGATGAACCTGTTTCCCAACACGATCCTCGTGATGCAATCCGATCACGCCGAGGTTTACCGCATCTTTCCGGACGGCATGCACGTCGGCGAGAGCGTCACCGCCATCAGCATCCTCGCGCCCGCGGCGTCGCCAAAATGGTCGCGCACGATGGACCTTTTGCTCGGTGTAGTCGATCAGGATTTCACGCTGGGCGAGGGAATCCAGCACGGCTTCGAGTCCGGCGCGCTCAGAAAAGTGACATACGCCCGCTACGAAAATGCACTCGAGCATTTCCATCGCTCAATCCGCGAAGCCCTCGGCGAATCGTGACCTCCTGCGTTGTTCCACCACGACCGGTTCCCGCTGCCATCGGCGAATCGTGGCATGCCACTTTCTTCCCGCGACCGGTTCCCCTTCCCACAGTGGGAAGGGGTTAGGGGTTAGGTAAGCGTGGATCGTTCACAATGCTTGCGCTTACGTTCCAATCCTCAGCGCGGCGAGGCGATCGAAAAAATCCGGGAAGGTCTTCGTCACGCAGCTTGGCTGCTTGATCTTCACGCCGCCGAGCTTCAGACCCGTCACGGCAAAGCTCATCGCGATTCGATGATCGTCGTAGGTCTCAATGGCCGCGGGATGCATCGCGGACGGCGCAATCTCGAGGCCGTCATCGTTCTCGACGACCGTCGCGCCCAGCCGCCGCAGCTCGGTCGCGAGCGCGCGGATGCGATCGCTCTCGTGATGCCGGATGAACGCGACGTTGCGGATCGTGGTCGGCGACGATGCAAACGGCGCAATCGCGGCGAGCGTCGGAACCATGTCCGGCATCGAATTCATCGCGACGTCGACGCCGGCGAGCTGCCCGGAGCCCGCCACCTCGACGTAGTCGGGA
>JBAWCX010000213.1:0-1742 GCA_049590495.1 Binatus sp. (SeqCode) | reverse complement strand
GGAACCTAACCCCTAACCCCTTCCCATTGTGGGAAGGGGAACCGGATAAGAAGTAGATGCTTCCCGCGCGGGAAGGGGAACCGGTAAGAATGCGACGGTTATTTCTCTGAGGTGAATTGTTCTTCTTTGGCTGCCATTTCTAATGATAGGCCCCTCGTCTCGTCTATCATTAGGCCGAACAGGATTGCTGCTGGGATTCCTACTATTGAGAGGGCGCCTACTACTATTGATAGGCCGCCCATTGCGTTGGCCAGGATTGCTACTGCGGCGTTGGAGATTACCGCGCCTATCGCGCTGACCAGGGCGAACCATCCGATCATCGTGCCGCGCAGCGGGGTGGGGAACAGTTCGGTTGCCGCTACGTTGATCGCGACGGTGCCGCCGTTGTCGCATACGTTGAACCAGAAGAACCCCGCCGACAGCCACATCAGGGGCCGTGCGAAATGCGCCGGCGGTCCCCAGAAGTACCATAGATGTCCGGCGGTGATTGAAATTCCGAAGGCGACTACCGTCGGCACGCGGCCGAATCGCTCGGCGGTCCATGCGCCGAGCGGAAAGCCCAACAATCCGAGTCCGCCGGCGACTATGGTCATCGTGCTGGTTCCGGCGGCTGACATCCCGACCACCGAGACCGCGTGATAGTAGCCGAACGCGTTCGCGCCGGTGGTCGAGATGGCGGCGGCGAGCGCACATAGGATCATCGTGATCGAGCGCTTGCGGTAGAGCGGCTGGAAGACGTCGTAGAAACGCGTCCTGGCTGTGATTCCCGACGCGTCCGAAACCGCCCATCGCCCGCTCTCGGGCAGCAGGCGCGCCATCGCCGGCAGCATCGCAGTGCCCGCCGCCGAAATCACGAACATCCATCGCCACGACCATCCGTAGGCCACGAAGATTGGCATCAGGAATACGCAGAGTCCGGCTCCCATCGCGGCCGCCAGGCCGCCGAAGCTTTGGCCGCGCGCGCGGCGTGCGATCGGCAGCTCCTCGGACAGCATCACGACGCATCCGGAGCCGGCGGCGGTGACGACCGCGTAGAGTCCGATCTGAAATATCGTGAACCAGAACAGCGTGGTCGAGACTGCCGTGCCGATGCTGCAAACGGGAATCGCGGCCATGCACCACAGGATCATGCGGCGGCGTCCGTAGCGATCGATCATGCGCGACAGTGCGAGCGCGCCCAGCGCGGACAGCGAGATCCATGCGAACAGGCGCGCGATGCCGGCGCCGTCGAGATGGAAGCTGGTGCCGATCCACGGCGCCGCGACCGAGACGATTGCGACCGCGAAACCCTGGTAAAAGAGCATCGCGACCAGCGCGAGAACGGTCACGCGCTCGCGTCCGGCGGATTCGGCGGCGAGCTGATCGTCGCCTGGAGGATTCGTTTTCGTTGTCGGCGCGGGATCGCTCACAGAATAATTGGGATCCTAACCGCCTGCCACCAGCTCGAAGACCGGCGTGCGCGACGCGGCGGCCGCAAACGCGTCGGCGGGAGAGCCGGCGGGCACGTCGAAAAAACGCTGAACCTGGGAGGCGAAGCGATCGACGAACGCCTTGATGACTTCGGGCTTGTCGGCGTCGGCCAGCTCGCGAACCATCAAGGACTCGGAACTAGCACCGCGTCGCAGCACGATGTGGCCGGCGGCGCGCGCGTTGCGAGCCCATGCAGTCTCGCCTCGCGCCGCAACCAGCCATCGCCGGCCCTGGAAGTCGAGCACGTTGACGGGAGTGGTGAAGGTCTTGCC
>JBAWCX010000212.1:0-5895 GCA_049590495.1 Binatus sp. (SeqCode) | reverse complement strand
GGTCGAAGGTTCAAATCCTTCCCCCGCAACCAACAAAGACCAAGGGCTTTTCGACTCGCACACGCCATTGCGCGGTCGGCTGACAACCATTTTGACAGCCACGGCGTTGATCAGCCCGCATTGAGCGCCTGTCCGAGTTTGCCGACGGCCTCTCGGAGCACGTCATGCACGACGTGGCTGTACGTGTCCATCGTCAGGCTGATCTGAGAGTGGCCGAGTAGTTCCATCACGACTCGGGGATGGACGTTCAGCGCAAGCAGCAGGCTCGCCGCGCTGTGTCGCAAGTCGTGGAACCAGATGTCGGGAAGTTCCGCATTTGTCAGGATTCGTTTGAAACCGTCAAGCAGGTTAGCCGGGTCAATCCGCGTCGTGAAAACAAACCCATATCTTGCCAGCGGGAGCCTGCAACAAGCCTCTCTTGATGCTGGCGGACGCGATGCGAGCGGAGCGCCTTCGCGACAGACTCCAAAAGCGGGAACGGTCTGCGCGATCCCGTTGCCTTGGTTTCGGAAAGTTCCAGCTTGCCGTTAACGCGCTGGAGCGACGCTCCAACGTGAACGGTGCTGGCCTCGAAATCAACATCCGGCCACTTGAGTGCCAATACTTCGCCACGCCGAAGTCCGAGCGTCACGTCAGCAGATAGAGCGCCTCTAAGCGGTCACCTTTCACAGCGTCGATAAAACGCTTCGCTTCGTCCGGCGTGAAGGCTCGAATCTCGGGCCGCACGAGCGTTCTCGGATCACGCCGAATCTCGCTGAATCAAGGCAAGAGCGCGTCGGCTTCACCACGCGCCTGAAACCGTGACTATTGCAGTTTATCGCTTGTAAATATTACAAAAGGCATGATTTGCGTTCCCCAGAGAACCGATGGTATGACAGACTTACCGGCGACCGGCGCTTCCTCCTACCGTCTCCTTCGGCGCTTCCTTCTACCGTCTCCTGACTGGCGCACGGCGCCGGACTCAGAGGACGGGGCTATTCAAGATGGAAACGCAATTGTGGCAGACCCACGACTGGTACGACCGCCCGTTAGAAATCGATCCCGCCAAAAAATTGATCCAGTTCACTTGCCGCAAGTGCGCTCGATCATTCGTCGATGATGAAACTGGCAGGAGATACGCCATTCACGTCTCAGCGTTCACGATCTACCGCCTCTCCGACGAAGTCACTGAGCGATGGCTTTCTGAACCGTGCCCGAACGAGCTCCTGGCAGCGGATTTGAAAGTTAACTACACCCGCTTTGAGGATGGATCGCCAGCGGCCAAGCCCTCGCAGCCTAGTCACCTAAGACTCTTACCGGAGTAGCCCTAGGTACAGCATCCCCACGCCAGTAAGCACAGTTGCAATCTCAATGCAGGAGTCGCCGCACTTGCTTGATCGTCTTCTGGTTCGCGTAGCGAGACAACTCGAGCAGGCCCAGCCATGGATCGAGCGCCGGCCGAGGGTACATGCCTGAACCGATGCCCCGAATGCGAAGCTCGATGAGCGTGTCACGAGCTTCCGGCGGACCACAAACCAGATCGAAGCGACGGCCATCAAGGAAGTCATCACGGCGCGACGCTGACCCTGGCAGAACGCTTGCGTCGAGCGCCTGATCGGTTCGATTCGCCTTTGGCTACCAAAGACTCTGAACCCGCCGTAATGATTTCGTTCTCGCCATATTCATCATGATCGGTGCTGCCGCGCGATTGGCGCGAGTTCGACCAGGGGAATCTCGCGCGTGCCTAAGCTGTGCTCGGGTTGGAAACCGATTGCTAGCTGATGGTGATCGTTACCGAATTTTGGTTGATTGCCACTCTTGGACGCTCCGCTCCTACGAAGCAAGTTTTGAGAGCCACAGAGAAGCCATCATGAGCAGACTTTCAGTCGTAGCGATTGCATGGGTGCTGGTGCTCGCTACCGGTTGTAGCTCGCATTAGGAAATGCAAGAAATTCAACAAAAGTGCAACGGCGGGGACAAGGACGCATGCGCACAGTTGAGGCCTGTTCCGATCCTGCCCCGCCCCGGCCCGGGCTAGATTAGTAGGGAAGTGGCGACGATCTCGATGAAGTGCGGGTGCGACCGCGTGAGCTGGGAACCGTCACCAGCGCGAGCGTCGGGCGGATCAATTGGTTGAAAGGGAGAAACGACCGAGCTGGTACGCGAGGAATCAACGGCCTAACGATCAGTTGAATCGTCTCGTAATTCCTGGGGCGGGCAAGCGGGGTGCAGGGGCCGTAGTTTGCGGGCGTGTAGCTGTCCCTAATGATTAGTTGGGGAAGCGTCGTTAGCGGATCGGTAAAGTCCTGTTCCAGTTTTTCTTCCTCGGCCAACGACGAACTTGGCTGTACTTGAGCGTTGGCGAGCCCTTTAGCTGCAACAGTTATTCCGACCATCAAGAAAAAAACGCACGGGGACAGCGAAATGGATCTTTTCGTCGGCCGCTTAAGCTTTGCCCAACAGCGCAACAGCAGATACATCTCCAACCCAGCCACCTAAAACTCCCGGGATCGCCGCACCGGTCACCGAGTTGGAGACACCTTCGAAAAGACAAAGTAGATTACGTCATCATTCACGGAATCGGGAATCGCACAAAATCGACCGGCGAAGGTGACTCTTTGCCCAACGCTGAGTTTGCTGAGATCTGCAAAAGAAGATGTATCCAGGTCGATGTATGGATCGGCTGGGGCGCAACTCGTCGCTATTGGATCAACGCTAGATACAGACCATCGGCGCACAGCCATTTCCGGAACTCCGACAATGACGTCTCCGCAGGGCAGTTTGACGGAAACGCCCAAGTAGTGCCCCCAGGCCGTGCTTTTGGTAATAGAGTGCAAGTCACCGAGCCATCTCTTCACTGGCTGACTGGAACTCCTCCACCCGGCGCTCCGCTTGAAGTCTTTCGCAGCAGCGGAAACGGCTTGTTTCTGTCGCCGCTGCAGCCGAGGCGAATCACCCATTGAGGTCGCGTGAGCTTCTTTCAACGCTTCTCGAAGTACTGGGAACGAGCTGCAGAATTGTTGCTCGTCACGTGGCAATGTTTGACCCCACGCCGAACCATTAAACTCTAAAAGGATCAGAAGCAAGCCGGTCGAAATAGTCTGCTTCAACATTGTTCCTCGATATTATATGAAATTACTCGGCCCGTTTCGGCGACTAACGCCGCCAGGATGCATCAGCTGTCAGCCTAATCCGGTGGTGTTGCCTTCAGATCGAACCCACGCTCTGTTGGCGACCCTGGCTCTTGTCATTCAATCCCGACTGCACTGCGCTTCGTACGGACGGGTGAAAGGTTTCACCAATCCGTTCTGCGAAACCCGAGCGGATCAATTTATCTCGGATTTCGTTTTTGACACGCGCGACCACGAACGCGATTCCCTTTGCAGCCAGCTCTGACCGGACCTCCTCCAACGCCTCCAGGCCGGTCAGGTCGATTACATTGATCGCCTCCATATCGAAGACAAAAAGATGTAACGATTGACCCGACAGAGCCACTACTTCGCGTACGCGATTCTTGAAATAATCGGCGTTAAAGAACAAGAGCGCCGCATCGAAACGATAGATCAGGAGCCCTGGGATTGTTTGCGCGTTGGGGTATTCGCTTATGTCGGTGAACCCATCGACGCCGGGAACTTGCCCGAGGATGGCGTCATAGGGGCTCGAAGCGCGTCTTATGAGAAGAATCAGGCTGAGGATCACAGTGAGGGCAATTCCCGGCAAGACTCCGATTGTTGCGACACCCAGGGTCGCGATGACGGACAGCGCAAATTCCGACCGGCTAATATCGCGCATCTTCCACACAGTCTGAAAATCGAAAAGCGATGCACCAGCCAGAACTAGTACAGCGCCTAGCGAAGCGGTCGGAATATATGCGAGCGGGCCAGTACAGGCCGTGAGAACCAATGCCATGACAAATGCAGCCGTCAGCCCGCTGATCTGGGACCGGCCGCCGGTAAGATCGTTAATTGCCGTGCGCGAATCCGCGCCCGCAATCGCGAAGCCGCTCGAAAGACCGGAAGCAACGTTGGCTAGACCCAGAGCGATAAATTCTCGATCTGCTGCGACTTCGTACCCGTTCCGTACAGCAAAGCTCTTTGCTGTTACCATCGAACTGCAGAAGCAAATCAGAACGATGCCTCCTGCGTCAGGTAGAAGACGAACCGCCTCCGAGAGGAACCCAGCCGGCAAGTGAGGCCACAAAAATCCCGGTGGAACGGCGCCCAACGTCGGTACCGCCCATTTTTCAGAGTCCAACGCGGCCATCATTGCAATTCCACCACACACACCGACCAGCGCGCTCGGCAGGCGGGGAGCAAGCCTCGTCATCACGTATATTAGTACGAGCGTAGCGATTCCGACGACCAGGGTTGGGAAATGGGTCCGCGGCAGCTTCGAGAGGAAATCTGCAATACGCAGGAAGAAACCCGTGTCGGTGCGTACCGCAAATCCGCACAACTTTCCAAGCTGACCGCTGACTATGGTTAATGCCATTCCATTGAGAAAACCGACGAGGACCGGACGGGAGAGAAAATTTGCTATCGCGCCCAAGCGTAGCAGGCCGCCCACTACACAAAGAACGCCAACCAAAATGGATAGCGTGATCGAGAGATCCAAGTAGTGTTGCGGATTTCCAGTAGCCAGGGGTTCGAGCGCGGCCGCAACCAAAGCACAGGTCGCCGCATCAGGCCCTACAATGAGCTGTGGTGACGAGCCGACGATCGCATACGCGATCAGAGGGAGAATGCTAGCGTAGAGCCCTACGACGGGAGAAAATCCCGCCAACTCAGCGTAGGCAAGCCCGGTTGGAATTCCGACTGCAGCTACTGCGACGCCAGCGAGCAGGTCGGTGCTTCTCAGCGACGTACTTCTCAGCAACTAACCGCTCCACCTATGCTATGGTGAATCGCTTCAGTCGGATGGCGAGGTGTGGTTTCTCGCTTTTGCTGACCTGCTAATCGTCCACTTCGTCCCAAGTCGCATCCGGATTGTATTCGGTTATTTCGCTTGCCACCTTGGCCGTATCCGCTCCAAGATCCTTCTGAACGATAACTCCGTCTTGATTTATCATAAACGTCATAACGCCTGACGCGCGATATGTGGCCGGATAGGCAAGGAAGGCAAAACCCTGCGTCATTTTGCCCTGTTCCAGATAGTCTTTCGCGCCGCCCGGAGCGTTCTTGCCCTGCCGGGTGAGGATTCTGTAGTAGTAACCGTGAAAAGGAATGGGAGTGCCCGCTCCGGTTCTATAGCCTTCGGTTGCGGCATCCGCAATCTGAGGTCCGATTGGACTCTCCTCTTCCCCGGAGCTAACAGGCCAGTATAGACCATTGTGTTTGCCTGGGTCGCTCTGGATCTTCTGCGCAAATTGCTTAACACCTCCGTTGTCCAGGGTCTTGCTGGCATATTCCTGTTGCTCTTCAGCGAGATCTGCGAGGAGGTCGACGGTAAAAAGCTCGTTGCTCCCGATCCGGCGGTAGAGTAGCTCTTTTTTGCCGGACGCCGTATCGAATACCCAGCCGTCGCCCTTCTTGACCAGCGGAATCGGGAAGGGCCAATTGTCAGCCCCTAGGTACAAGAGCACTCGACCTTTGTCATCGTAGGCCAAGCGGTGCATCTCATCGTACTTGGCAACAAAGGTGTCTCGCGCGTTGTTATCGGCGACCGGATCGCCCGAAGAGAGAACCTCTTTGGCGTCTCCACCTAGAATCGAAGAGAGAGCGGCCATATCGTCGGCATGTGCCGCCGCTACCAAGGCCTTTGCTGCGGCAGCCCCTGATGGAAATACTTGCTGTGCCGACGAGGTCGCAGCTATTGCAGTTGAGCCGAAGATAAGACTCCACGCCAGCGCCAAGATGGGGGTTATATGTCTATATTTTTCCGACATCATCAAATTTTTGAAGTCTAGCATCGCTAATC
>JBAWCX010000211.1:0-6837 GCA_049590495.1 Binatus sp. (SeqCode) | reverse complement strand
CGGCTCGACGAGGTGCGTTTGGTGCTGAACGAACGGCTCGGGCGGCTGGAAGCTCCGCCGCGGGTTCGCCGCTACGGCGCGGTGTTCGTTGCGCCGCCGAATCGCGCGCGAGGCATGGCCTTCGATGTGGTTATCGTCCCCGGTCTTGCCGAGCGGATGTTTCCGCGCAAGCTGACCGAGGATCCGATTCTTTCCGATGCGGCGCGCGCGCGGCTGAGCCCATATCTCGCCCGCAATGAGCGGCGGGTCGGCGCGGAGCGGCTCGCGCTCCGAATTGCGGCGGGCGCGGCGCATCAGCGTGCGATGTTTTCCTATCCGCGCGTCGATCTCGACCAGGGCCGTCCGCGCGTGCCGTCGTTCTACGCGCTTGAAGTTCTGCGCGCCGCGGAGGGGCGTCTGCCCGGCTTCGATGAGCTGGCGAATCGTGCGGCATCGCAGCCGGCGACGCGGCTTTCATGGCCGGCACCGGCGAATCCCGCCGACGCGATCGATGATGCGGAGTTCGATCTGGCCGTGCTCGACAAGCTGGTCGATGCCGATCCACAGACGACGACTGGCGCGGCAAACTATCTGCTCGACGCCAACGCGCATCTGGGGCGGGCGCTGCGCGCGCGGGCGCGCCGATGGCTCAGGCGATGGACTCCCGCCGACGGGCTGGTCGATCCTGACGCGGCTGCGCTCGCGGCGTTGGGGAAGCATCAGTTGTCGAAGCGTTCGTACTCGCCGACCGCGCTGCAGAATTTTGCGGCGTGCCCGTATCGGTTTTTTCTCCAGGCGGTCCATCGCCTGGAGCCTCGCGAAGAGCCTGCGGCGATCGAGACGCTCGACCCGCTGACACGCGGCAGTATTTTCGCCGAGGTTCAATACGAGATCCTGTCGGCGCTGAGAGAACTCGACGTGCTGCCGGTCACACCCGAAGATTTGGAGAACGCGTCCGATCTGCTCGATGAGAAGCTCAACGAAGTTGCGATCAGTCGGCATGAGGAGCTGGCGCCGGCGATCGAGCGCGTCTGGCTCGACGGAATCGAGGGCATCCGCGCCGACTTGCGCGAATGGCTGCGGCGCGCGGCCGAGGATTCGGAACATTGGCGGCCCGAATGGTTCGAACTCGGCTTCGGGCTGAGCGATCGCGCGCAGGCCGACCCGCATAGCTCGGCCGATCCGGTGGCGATCGACGGCGGGCTCAGCCTGCGCGGCTCGATCGACCTGCTCGAGCGCGACCCGGCCGGGCGAATTCGCGTGACCGATCACAAGACCGGGAAGGTGCGCGCCGCCAAGGACTTCGTGATCGGCGGCGGCAAGACGCTGCAGCCGGTTTTGTACGCGCTGGCCGCGGAACAGGTGCTCGGCGAGAAGATTCACGCCGGCCGGCTTTACTATTGCACCGCGACCGGCGGCTACGAAGAGCGCGTGGTCGAAATCAACGACGAGGCGCGCGATGCGGCGCGAAAGTTCGTCGCGATCGTCAAGGAATCGCTCGAGGCGGGCTTTTTGCCGGCCGCACCGGACGATCGCGAATGCGACTGGTGTGACTACAAGCGCGTGTGCGGCCCGTACGAGGAGCGCCGCTCCAAAATCAAACCACAGAAACCGCGGCTGGAAGCTTTGAAGCGGCTGCGCGCGATGCCATGACGCTCGCGAATCCGGCAATCATTTCAGATCAGGCGGTGCGCGATCGGATTCGCGACGACCTTGGCGTCACGCTCGTGATCGAGGCGGCGGCCGGCACCGGCAAAACCACGGCGCTGGTGAATCGAATCGTGTCGGTGATCGGGACGGGGCGCGGCGAGCTGGCGCGAATCGTCGCAGTGACGTTCACCGAGAAGGCCGCCGGCGAACTCAAACTGCGATTGCGCGCCGAAATCGAGCGCGCGCGCCTGAGCACCGAACCGTCGAGCGAAGGGCGTGCGCGTTTCGACTTGGCGCTCAAGCAACTGGAAGAAGCGCGCATCGGGACGATTCATTCGTTCTGCGCCGACCTGCTGCGCGAGCGGCCGGTGGAGGCGCAAGTCGATCCGATGTTCGAAGTCGCGCCCGAGGACGTCGCGGGCGAGATGTTCGACGCCGCGTTCGACCGATGGTTCGAGACGGTTTTGGACAAACCGGGCGAGGGGATGCGGCGGCTGTTGCGGCGGCGCGACCTGTCGGCGCGCACAGGTCCGCGCGAGATCGCAAGAAACGCGGCGCTCGAGCTGATGAGCTGGCGCGACTTCGATTCCCCGTGGCAGCATTCGCCGTTCGAGCGCGACGCCGAGATCGACGCGATAATCGCGGAGGTCGAAGCGCTGGGCAAACTTGCTGAACTTGGCGAGGACGACGATTGGCTGGCGAAGGGCCTCGATGCGATCGCGCGGCCAGTCGCCGAGGCGACGCGGCTGGAGGCGGTGCGCGGGCGCGACCATGACGCGATCGAGTCTGTGTTGATCAGGCTGTGCACCGGCAGGCACTGGAACTGGAAGGGATACGGCGACGGCTTTGGTGAATTGACCCGCGACGAAATCTTTCGGCGGCGCGCCGAGCTGCACACGCGGCTGAAAAAGTTTCGCGACGATGCGGGCGCGAACCTAGCGCCTCTGCTGCGCGACGAGTTGTGGCCGATTGTCGGAATTTACGAAGACCTGAAGCGGCGCGCGGGACGGCTGGACTTCCTTGACCTGCTGCTGGTCGCGCGCAACCTGGTTCGCGACAATCCGGCGGTGCGCGCCGAGCTGCAAAATCGCTTCACGCATATTTTTGTCGATGAATTCCAGGATACCGATCCGCTGCAGGCGGAAATCCTGCTGCTGCTGTCGGCCGCCGATCCCGCCGAGACCAACTGGTTGAAGGTCAGGCCGATCGACGGAAAACTTTTTATCGTCGGCGATCCGAAACAATCGATTTACCGGTTCCGGCGCGCCGACGTTTCGCTTTACCAGGGCGTCAAAACGCTGCTGCTGATGCATGGCGCCCAACTCGAGCATCTGACGGTCAGCTTTCGCGCGACGCCCGCGATTCAGACGATGGTCAACGCCGCGTTCGCGCCGCTGATGAGCGAAGAATCAGTCACGCAGCCGGCGTACGCGCCGCTGACGCCGTATCGCACCGAGCCGGCGACGCAGCCGTCGATCGTCGTGCTGCCGGTGCCGGAGCCCTACGGCGATTTTGGCCGGGTCGTCAATTGGAAAATCGACGAGTCGATTCCCGACGCGATTGCCGCGTACGCGCGCTGGCTGGTGCATGAAAGCGGATGGACGGTGACCGAGCGCGAGGCGCCCGACGTTCGCGTGCCGATTCGCCCGCGCCATATCTGTATCCTGTTTCGTCGCATGAATTCGTTCGGGCGCGACGTGACGCGGGCGTACTTGCGCGCGCTCGAAGCGCGGCATCTGCCGCACGTGCTCGTCAAGGGCGGATCGTTCAACGAGCGCGAAGAAGTGCTCGCGATGCGCAATCTGCTCGGCGCGATCGAGCGGCCCGACGACGAGTTGACGGTGTTCGCCGCACTCCGCGGCCCGGTGTTCGCGCTGTCGGATGCGGCGCTGCTCGAATTCCGCATGACGGTCGGCAGCCTGCATCCGTTTCGCAAGCTCGCCGACGATATCCCCGACAGCCTAAAGGAAGTGAAGGGCGCGCTCGACGTCATTAAAAATTTGCATCGCGGTCGAAATCGAAGGCCGATCGCGGAGACGATTGCGAAGCTGCTCGCTACTACGCGCGCCCATGCGGGGTTCGCGATTTGGCCGACCGGCGAGCAGGCGCTGGCCAACGTCATGCGAATCATGGACCAGGCGCGGCGTTACGAAGCGCGCGGCGGTACCACGTCGTTTCGCGCGTTCGTCGATGAGCTCGAAGCGCGCGCCGAACGCGACGAGGCGAGCGAGACGCCGATCGTCGAGGAAGGGACCGAGGGCGTGCGGATTATGACGGTGCATCGCGCGAAAGGCCTCGAGTTCCCGGTCGTCATCCTGGCCGATATCACGTGCAACGAAACCCGCGACCGCGCGTCGCGGTATATCGAGCCCGCATCGAAGCTCGCCGCGATGGAACTTGCGGGATGCGCGCCGCGCGAGCTGCAGGAGCATGCGGCGAAGGAGCATGATCGCGACGTGGAAGAATCGATTCGCCTGCTGTACGTGGCGGCGACTCGCGCGCGCGATCTGGTCGTGGTGCCGGCGGTTGGCGACGAAGAGTCCGACGGCTGGCTCGGGCGGCTGAATCCCGTCGTGTATCCGGCAAACACGGAGCGGCGCGCGCCCGCGTCGACGCATCCGGCGGGCTGTCCTGAATTCGGCGACGACAGCGTTCTGACGCGGCCGCCGAAAGCGCCGGGCAAAGTGAAATCGGTGGCGCCGGGATTACATCGCGTGCAACACGGGACGCATCAGATTGAAACCGTCTGGTGGGATCCGCGCCTGCTGATTCTCAACGTCGAGGAAAAGATGGGGCTGCGGCAGGACAAGCTGCTGCAAGCCGACGAAAACAAGCTCGTGTCGGATCGCGGCGTCAAGATGCATGAAGAGTGGAGCGCGCGCAGGGCGGCGATGCTCGCGGCGGGAAAGACGCCGACGGTAAACGTCGCGACTGCTACCGAGCTCGCGCTCGCGGCGCCCGCCGACGGGCCCGCATCGGCGGAAGCGATCGCAATTGAAGAGACGCGTCGCGATGCGGGACGGCCGCATGGCAAGCGCTTCGGCACTCTCGTGCATCTGACGATGCTGCGCGCGCCGTTCGACGCGGACGCGCGCGAGATAGGCAAGATCGCGGCGAGCGCGGCCAAGATGATCGGCGCGCCTCAGGAGGAAGTCGCCGCCGCGGTGAAGGCCGTACAAGCCGCGCTCAAGTCTTCGCTGATGCAGCGAGCCAAAGCTGCGCAAACTGTGATGCGCGAATGCCCGCTCATGATTCGGCTCGAAGACGGCACCGCAGTCGAAGGAATCGCGGACCTCGCGTTCGCTGAGAATACCGGCGATGGTGCGGTCTGGACGGTCGTCGATTTCAAGACCGATGTCGAGGTCGCGCCGCGGCTCGACGAATATCGCGCGCAGATTCGGTTCTATGTGCGGGCGGTTAGGGAGAGCACGGGGAGGCCGGCTGGTGGCGCGATTTTGTGGATTTAGGGGAAGGGTAGATCACTTTATCTAATGTGAAACCCGCGGTGGGTTTCACGCTTCCTTCGGCAGGGGTGACCCCTGCACCCGGTACTAAGAAGAGATGCGGGGTCGCTCTGCTCCTAACCTCCCCTTGTCCGAGGGGAGGTCGGCGCGAGCCGAAGGTGAGCGACGGGAGAGGTGCAACGCCGGCCGTCGCACCAGCGCTTGCCCGCTTGTTGGAGCAAGCCCGAAAGTTGTGCTGCTTTCTGGCGGCGGCATCAGTGTCTATGCATTGCAATTAAACGAGCCGACGTTGATGCGGTGTCCGGCGTTGCACCCCTCCCGGCGACACCGCTTTTCAAGTTTTTCACTGGCTTACGCCGACCTCCCCTCGGACAAGGAGAGGTTAGGATTCGGAGTGCTTGGTGCCTCCGATGTATTTATGCTGAAATCCCGACCCGAGGGAATTTGCGATGACTATCGACATTATATATGGCGAACGTGCGACCGCGGGCGTCGATGCTGAATCTACCGGCGGCGGGTTGTGGCTCAGTGCCGACGACCTCAAGCGGATCAGCGGATGGGAGTTCAAGCCGCAGGGATTTTGCAAGGGCGAAGTCTGCGTGCCTGTGCCCGACGCGCGAAAGAGTGAGTTCATCGACGGCGGCCGTTACAATCTCGCTGCCCTGGCAGGTCTGCTCGGGCAGCCCGTCGTGACTGACGCGGAGTTTAACGCATGGTGCTTCGGCGAGGCTGCCTCGGAGAGAACGCGGACACTTACCTCGCTCGACGCGCCGGATTTCAGCCTGCCCGACCTCGACGGCCAGATGCATTCGTTGTCCGACTATCGCGGCAAGAAGGTTCTCGTGGTTTCATGGGCGTCGTGGTGAGGATGCCGCTTTGACCTGCCAGTCTGGCAGGCCCTTTACGAAGAACTCGGACCAAAAGGATTCGTGCCGATCGCGATCGCATTCGACAGCGGTGGCAATGCGGCAACCGAGCCGTGGATCAAGGCGGCGAAGCCCACCTATCCATGCCTGATCGACCGGCGCCATCTGGTCGCCGAGCTTTACGATATGGTCAACGTGCCGACCGCGGTCTGGATCGACGAGCGCGGCAAAATCGTGCGGCCTAGCGAGCCCGCAGGCGTCTCGGACGCATTCCGAAAGATGAACCGCACCAACTTTTCGATTCCCGCCGACGCGATGAACGAGCTGAAGTCACGGCGCAAGGCCTACCTGGACGCGCTTCGCGACTGGGTGGCGAACGGATCGAAGAGTCGCTTCGCGCTCAGCGCGCCGGAAGTCCTCAAACGGATGCATACGCCGAACGACGCGCAGGTGCGTGCGGCCGCGAATTTCAGGCTCGGCGAATACCTCTTCGATAACGGACACGCCGATGCGGCGAAGAAGTATTTCGAGGAAGCGAAGCGGCTGAGGCCGGAAAGCTGGAACTACAAGCGGCAGGCGTGGGCGCTCGAGGATCCGATGAAGGCCGGCGGTCCCGAGTTCTGGGCGGCGGTCGATTCGCTTCCCGAGGGGAAGTACTACCCGGGCGCGGAGGATATATAGGAAGGGTAAATCACTTTATTTAATGCGGAACCCACCGTGGGTTCCGCACCTCCTTGGGCAGGGGTGACCCCTGCACCCAGTACGAAGAGAAGATGCGGGACTTCGTCCCTGTTATAAGTGGTTAGTGGTGGAGGCGGTGGCGAGGGTCCGACTCTTACCTCGCCCGTTCATTTTACGGGAGAGGCGGCCGGCCGCAT
>JBAWCX010000210.1:0-1849 GCA_049590495.1 Binatus sp. (SeqCode) | reverse complement strand
GCGAACGTCGGCTTCAAGCGGTCTGGCTTCGCGTGGTTTGGAAAATTTCGCGAAGACCTTGGTGTGGTCGGCGGCAATCCTATCTCAGGCGAGGACACCGAACTGTTCGCGCGGATATTGGCGCGCGGGGGCGCGATGGGGTTTGCAGCGCGCGCCATCGTGCATCACGCGATCCCGCCCGAGCGCATGACGCTCGCGTACTTGCGGCGCAAGAGTTTCGCATTCGGCATGGGTACGGCGTTCGCGGGACTGCAGAATCACAATCGCCTCGACAAGCTGGTCCGCAACGGCGTCCGGATGGCAGCCGCCGCGATGCGCGGCGATCCGGAGCGCGCGATCTATCACGAACTCGAATGCGCCAACTTTTTCGGCTACTGGCGGGGCCGATTGATTGCAAGGTAGCGCATCGTCGCCGCGATTACTTCACGTAATTCAGCATGCCGCGCTTCAGAATCGCCGCGAGATACGGAATCAGCTCGAGGCTCGCGAGCTCAGCCGGCGCGACCCATCGATGCTCGACGTGTTCGTCGGGCCGCAGCTTCACATTCTGAAAAACCGTCAGCCGGCACGCGTAGATCGCCTGCAGATACGGCTCCGAGAGCATGCTGTGCAATCCGAGCGAGTTGTCGATCGCGACGTCAAGCGCGGTTTCCTCCTTGACCTCGCGCAAGAGGCAGTCCTCGAAACTTTCGCCGAGCGCAAGATGGCCGCCTGGAAGATCCCAGCTACCGGGTCGATACGTCATCATGGGTGCGCGTTTCAGCACGAGCATTCGCCCGCGACTGGCGACCACGCCGTGGACGCCCACATAGAATTGCTGCTCCGCCATCGTGCTCAAGCTAGCGGGCCGCTCGCCGACGCGCCACTTCCCCGTTCAGCGACGGCCCCAGCCGCCGCCGCCGGGTGTTTCGATTCGAATCCGCTCGCCGGCTTTGAGATCGATATTCGCTTTGCCGGGTAACCGGCTTCGTCGCGTGCCGCGCACCTGGATATTCATCCCGGTCGCCCCCGGTCCTCCGCCGGCGAGTCCGTACGGCGCGATCGTCCGGCGCTCGGTGAGCACGCTCGCGTTCGAATCGACAAGGCATTCGAGT
The DNA here is from genome assembly GCA_049590495.1 of Binatus sp. (SeqCode). Lineage (GTDB taxonomy): Bacteria > Desulfobacterota > Binatia > Binatales > Binataceae > Binatus. The sequence continues at coordinate 755 of JBAWCX010000210.1, read as the reverse complement.
TCGCGAATCAATCCATCGCCCCCGCGCGCGCTACCGGGTCCGCCCGAGCCGCGCCGAATTCGATACTGGGTGATCCGCATCGGGTAGTAGGCTTCTAGCGCCTCGATCGGAGTGTTGAGGGTATTCGTCATGTGAGTGTGGATGCCGGACGCGCCGGGACGGCCCCTCGCGGCACCCGCGCCGCCGGCAATCGTTTCGTAGTAGGAAAAGTGGCGATCGCGAAATCGATCGAAGCCACCGACCGTTATATTCGACATCGAGCCCGAACTCGCCGCCGGGACGCGATCCGGCGCCGCCTTGGCGAGCGCGCGAAACAGCACGTCGACAATCCGTTGCGAGGTCTCGACGTTTCCGCCCGCAACCGCTGCTGGAGCCAGCGCGTTGACGATCGAGCCGGGCGGCGCGATGAGTTTGATGGGGCGCATCAGGCCCTCGTTGGCAGGCACGGCCTCCGCGGCGAGACACTTCATCACGTAGAAAGTGGCAGACAGCGTGATCGCGAAGTTTGCGTTGACCGAACCGCGCACCTGCGGCGCGGAGCCGGTGAAATCGACGAGCGCCTTGCCGCCGCCTATCTTGATTGCGACGCGAATTGGAATTGGACCCGTGCCGAATCCGTCGTCGTCGAGGAAATCCTCCGCGCGATAAGTTCCTGGCGGAAGCTCGCGAAGCGCCGCGACCATCAGGCGCGCGGCATAGTCCTTCAGCCCTTCCATCGCAGCTTCCACGGTTTTGCGCCCGGAGGTCTTTACGAT
>JBAWCX010000209.1:0-4352 GCA_049590495.1 Binatus sp. (SeqCode) | reverse complement strand
GGTTTCAGGGGTATTGGCCAACGGGTGATTTCCTATTTGCCAAAGCTGTGCTTGCTGCTTCGGAACCTAACCCAATAACCGCTTCCCTCACCCCAGGCGCGGACGCCGTTCCCTCTCCCGCGGAGCGGGCGCGGGAAATTTGGTACTGCGGCCGTACATAGAGGGGAAGGGGGACCGGTTGAAAAGATTCGACAAAGTCCTTCGTGAACGATCGTTTAAGGCGCACGACGCCGGTTTCTTGTTTCCCGTTCTGATTTCGTCGTAACCTGATGAATCCGCCGCGGCCCAGGGCGGCCGCTTTAGACCCTGCCCGACCAAGGAGAGACGATGAAGTTCGGAATTTTCATGGCCCCGTTCCATCGCGTCGGCGAAAATCCGACGCTCTGCTTCGAGCGCGACCTCCGGCTGATCGAATGGCTGGACGAGCTCGGCTACGACGAGGCGTTTATCGGCGAGCATCATTCGTCGGGATGGGAAATAATCTCGTCGCCCGAAATTTTCATGGCTGTCGCCGCGACGCGCACCAAACGAATCATGCTCGGCTCGGGCGTCGTCAGCATCCCCTATCATCACCCGTTTCACGTCGCCAACCGCTTCGCCCTGCTCGATCACCTGACCCACGGACGCGTGATGCTCGGATGCGGTCCGGGCGCTCTTGCGGCCGACGCGCACATGCAGGGAATAGAGTCGACCACGCAGCGCAAGCGGATGATCGAGGGCGTCCAGGCAGTCCTTCGGCTGTTCAACGAGCAGGGCAAAGTTTCGATCGACGGCTCGTACTTCAAGCTGGTCGATGCGCATCTGCAGGTGAAGCCGTTCCAGCAGCCGCACATGCCGATTTTCGTCGCGAGCACGATATCGCCGTCGGGGATGGTGGCGGCGGGACAGCTCGGATGCGGCGTGCTGTCGGTCGCCTCGTACGCGCCGGGCGGGCTGGACGATCTGATGAAGCGATGGGCGATGGCGGAAGAGTCGGCGGCCGAGAACGGCAAGACGGTCGACCGCAAGAACTGGCGGATGGTCTTCCCGATTCATCTGGCCGAGTCGCGCGAGCAGGCGATGAACGATATTCGCGACGGCGCCAACGCGTGGATTCGCGACTACTTTATCGACACGCTCGGCGCGCGGCTGCAGTTCGAGGAATATCCGAATCAGCCGATCGAAGAGATGAATATCGACCGGATGAACGGGCGCGGCGGCATTTTCGTCGGAACGCCCGACGATGCGATCGCGAGAATCAAGGAACTGCAGCAGGCGACCGGCGGCTTCGGCGGAATCCTCGGACTCGCGCACGAATGGACCACGCGCGAAAAGACGCTGCGCTCGTACGAGCTGTTCGCGCGATACGTCGCGCCGCAATTCCAGAGTCCGGTCGCGCAGCAGGTCAAGTACTCCAACGACTGGGCGCGCGAGAATCGGGACCTGATGTTCGGCAAAGCGGTCGCGGGAATCGTAACCGCGATGCAGGACTACGCGCAGCACAAAGTAGAGAAAGGCGAGCCGGTGCCGGAAATGACGCTGCAGCCAGTGACGCGCGTCCGCCCGTAGGGGATTTTTGCATAACCTCCGCGTAGGCGTTCAGAGAAGAAGCAGAATCTTGAATCGCGCGCGAAAAAGATTGTGCGCTGAATAAGGTCCCTCACCTTCGATCCTCTCCATTGAAGGGAGAGGGGAAGAGTTGGATAGTCTGCGTCTTCGGTGCTACTCAGAATGCTAGCCGCATCGAGAGGAGCACTGTGATGGACGCTCACGCAGAGATAGCGCGCGCTATTGATAACTATCGCGACACGGTGGTCGCGCTCAGTCATGAGATCCATGAGCATCCTGAGCTCAAGTTTCAGGAGCATTTCGCCGCTGGCATCCTGACCAAGGCGGCTGCCGAATTGGGCCTCGAAGTCGATCGCGAAGTCGGCGGGCTGAAGACTGCGTTTCGGGCTGAGTTCGGCGGGCGCGGGCCCGCGGTTGCGATTCTCGCGGAGTACGATGCGCTGCCCAACGGGCATTCCTGCGGGCATAACCTGATCGCGGGCGCCGCGCTGAGCGCCGTGGCGGGTTTGAAGAGCATCGCGAGCCAGCTGCCGGGGCGAGTCGTATTTCTCGGCACGCCAGCCGAGGAAGGCGGCGGTGGAAAGATAATCCTAATCGACAAGGGCGCGCTGCGCGGCGTCGACGCGGCCATGATGGCGCATCCGACTGATCAGGAATTCTGCACGATGCCGGCGCTCGCCACGCAGCATCTCAAGCTGACGTTCCATGGTCATGGCGCACACGCGGCGCTGGCACCATGGGACGGAGCGAGCGCGCTGACCGCGGTGATCCAGACATTTCAGAGCGTCGATGCGATGCGGCTGCATCTGCGCGACGGCTCGCGCATCCACGGCATCATCACCGACGGCGGCCAGGCGGTGAATATCATTCCGGAGCGGACGGAGTGCCTGTTCCTGGCGCGTGCGAAGACCAGCCGCTACGCGCAACAAATCGGCGCGCGCGTAATCAGATGCGCCGAGGCCGCCGCGATGGCGACCGGGACGCGCGTCGAGCACGTGGTCGAAGGGGCATACAAGAACCTGATCAACAATCTGAGCATGGCGCATCGTTATGCCGCGCATAGCGAGGCGCTCGGCACAAAATCCGTCGAGGCGCCCGAGAATACGCCCACCGGCAGCACCGACATGGGCGACGTTAGTCACGTGATGCCTGCGATACATCCGTCGTTCGCGATCTCGCGTCACGGCGACGGCAATTGCCACGAAGACGCGTTCGTCGCGCACGCCGACTCGAAGCGCGGCTACGATGCGATGATTCGGGTGGCGAAGGCGATGGCGATGACGGCGTACGACTTGCTCGCCGAGCCGGAACTGCTGGCGGCGGCGAAGAAGGAGTTCGAAGCGCGCAGGGAGAGCTGAGTCGCGGAAGGGTAAATCACTTTATTGAATGTGAAACCCTCCGTGGGTTTCACACTTCCTTGGGCAGGGGTGACCCCTGCACCCGGTACCAGGAGAGGATGCAGGGGGAGTTTACCCTGAGTACTCGTAGGGTCCCTGTTGGAACTTTTTTGTTGGGAAAATCGAGCGGGTGTTAGTGACAGCCGCAGCTGCCGCCGCAGCATCCGCCGCCGGTGCTTGATGTGCCGGAATTTGCCATCGCGGACGCGACCGCGGCGGCGCCATCGCCGTTGCTGGCGCGCGCCGCAAACGTCGACATCTCGCGCGTCAGCTTCTTGCCGTCGCAATGCGGGCATTGTGCCCTGCTGTCGCCGGGACGCACGAACGCCTCGAACGAGCGGTCGCAGTCGGTGCATCGGTATTCGTAGATCGGCATGCCTTTAATCGCCGGGCGGCTGTGCGTATTCAACCAGCACGCCGCGGGTGGCTTTGGGATGCAAGAAGCAGATCATGCCCGCCAGGCCGTGACGCGGCTTCTGATCGATCAGCTGGAGACCCTTGACGCGCGCCGCTTCCAGCTCGCGTGCGACGTCGTCGGTCTCGAAGCATACGTGATGCAGACCGCCGCCGCGCCGCGCGAGGAACTTGCCGATCGCATTCTGTGCGTCGAGCGGCTCGAGCAGCTCGATCTCGCTCTCTCCCGCCTTGAGCAGCGCGGCACGGACGCCCTGCTCTTCAATCGTGGCGCTCTTCGTAAAATGCAAGCCGAGCGTGTCGCGCCAGAATTTCAGGCCGGCGTCGAGGTTCGGCACGACGACGCCGACATGATGAATCTTCTTGAGCATCGACCCCGCTAGTTGCTGCTCGCGTGATCGAGGCACAGCGAGCGTTGCTCCTTGTCCCACCTGACCTTCATGTCGGGTGAGCCAAGAGTGGGATGCTCGGCGCGCGTCTGCGCCAGCTTGCTGCATGCGGCCTGTACATTGCCCTGCTTCGAGTAAATTATCGCAAGATGGAACTTGGCTTCGTACCAGAGAGGGTCGGACTCGGCGGCGGTGTTCTCGACTGCGGTCCACCGTTCGTTTGCGTCCTTCCAGTCGCTCTTCGCTTCCGCTCTGCGAGCAAGACCCGCGTTCGCATCGGGCGAGGCCGGGTCGGCCTTCACGACCTCTTCGAAGACCTTGTCCGCCTCGTCGACATTGCCGGTGGCCTGAAGCGCCTGGGCATAGATCGACAGCGTGCCGGTCAGATTCTTGACCGGGATCTTGCCCGATGCGGCCATGTCGGCGAAGCCCTTGTAGGAGGTCGCGGTCAACTTCGCGTTGGCGAGATATGTCTTCTGGTCGTTGTTGTCCTTGGCCGCCTGCGCGGTCTTCCAGAACTCGATTCCAAGTCCCTTGACGAAGTCCTGCTTCGCGGTGTCGGTCTTGCTGCGTTCGACGAGTGCGGCAACGTCGGTATTAACTT
>JBAWCX010000208.1:0-23715 GCA_049590495.1 Binatus sp. (SeqCode) | reverse complement strand
ACCAACATCCGCCTCGGCATCGCGGTCAACCTGATGCCGTTGCATCATCCGATCCGGCTGGCCGAAGAAGTCGCGACGCTCGACGTGCTGAGCGGCGGCCGCGTCGAGTTCGGCGCCGGGCGCGGCGCGTTCCCGCTCAACTATCGCGGCTACGGCGTTGAGATGGCGGACAGCCGCAAACTGTTCGAGGACGGACTCAAGATGATCAAGGCGGCATGGACGCTCGAGCGCGTGGGCGGCGTCGAAGTCGTTCCCAAGCCGCTTCAGCGGCCTCATCCGCCGATTCGGCTCGCCGCCAACAGCGCCGACACTTTCACTTTCGCCGGCGCGAATCGTTATCCAATCTTCGCCGGCGGTCCGGTGAATCCGATTCCCGTGCTCGCCGAGCGCCTCAAGATTTATGAGAACGCGCTGAAGGACGCGGGGCACGAGCGTCTGGACGATTGGCTGGCTGCGGCGCTGATGGTGTTCGTCGGGCGCGATCGCGCGCAGGTGCGGGCGACGATCGAGCCAAGCCTGCGCAACTACTTCGACGCGGTCGGCGAAATTATCGAGCCCGAAAGCCTCGCCCCCGGCGCTCACGCGGAATTCCAGAAAGTCCGCGACCGCCTGCGCACGATCGACTACAGCACTGTCGATTCAATCATGGGAATTTTCGGCGACCCCGAATACTGCATCGACCGCATCGCGCAACTGAAAGAGCAATTCGGGTTCACGCGCCTGGTCTGCTGGTTCGAGATTGGCGGCATCACCGGCCATCAGAACGTGCTCGGGGCGATGCGCCTGTTTGCGGAGCGCGTGATGCCCAGGTTTCATGGGGAAGGGTAAATCATCCGATTAGAGCCCGGTCACAAGTGAATACTCTGTTCAGCCACCGATTCCTCAGCAAGCCTTCGGCGGTCCGCTGACATCAGGTCGCGATGCGAGAGCACGGCGAGTAGTTTGCGCGGATTATCTGGGCTCACGACAGGTAGGCATCCCACTTCAGCAGTGATCATTAGATCGCTGGCTTCACGTAGCGTATGAGTCTCCAAAGCGACCGGCCATCGATGCTTGACAATATCATCGACTAACGTTGTTCCGGGCAACTTGGGGTTAACGATGTCGTGGCTCATGATCATACCCAGCAGTTCGCCATTCTCCGCGATCACCGGAAATGCGTGATGGTCGTATTCTGGCCGACCCTGAGCGAGCCACGACCGGAATTCAGCCAGCGTGGTGCTGGCGGGCAATGAAGTCACTCCATAGCTAGCCGCCTCACGCACCAGCATCTGCGAGGAGAAGTCGTACTCATAGTCGGTTGGCGCGCGAACCCCGCGCCGGGCGATCTTCTCGGTCATGATCGTATTCGCCATTAACATGCTTGACACCAGGTAGGCGACGGAACATCCGCCCATCACCGGCAAGATAGCGGCAGGTCGAAGTGTTGTCTCGATCGCAAAGACCATCGAGGTGAGCACGGCTCGCGACGCCCCCGTGAACATCGCGGTCATTCCCACCAGCCCAGCCACCCGCGGATCAATCCCCATACCCGGGTATAGCGCCAGTCCTGCGTTCCCGATCGCCGCTCCGAGCGCTCCTCCGATCGTGAATAGTGGCGCTAGCGTTCCGCCAGATGTTCCGCTGCCCAAGGCGATCACCCAGGAGAGGAACTTGAATACGCACAGCACAATGAGCGCCTGCTGGGTAAGTGATCCGCTGAGGAGATCTCGGATGTTGCCGTAACCCACGCCTAGCGTGTCCGGAGCGATATAACCGAATATCCCGATAAAGATTCCTCCTATCGCGGGCCACCACATCCACGGAATTGGGAGTTTTCCGAACGTGTCCTCGACGAGAAATACAGAGCGCGTAACCAGCACCGATGCCGAACCTACCAATAAGCCGACAATCGCATACCAAACCAGGAGTTTGCCGGTTGGCGGCATAATCTCGGGCATGCTGAAAATCGGAGCAGCGCCGAAGAAGATAACATGCATAGCCATTCCAGCGGCGCTGGCGAACATCACTGGAATCAACGAGCGGGCGCTGAACTCGAACAACAATAGTTCAATTGCGAGAAGGACTCCGGAAATTGGGCTGCCGAATACCGCGGTCATTCCGGCTGCCCCTCCAGCCGCGAGCAAAATCTTGCGATCCTCCGCCGTTGTGTCCATTAACTGACCAACCAGCGATCCCAAGGCACCACCGGTCGCAATGACTGGCCCTTCGGCCCCGAATGGCCCTCCGGTGCCGATAGCGATCGCACCCGACAAGGGCTTGAGAAACGTCAGTCGTGGAGCGATACGGCTTTGCCCCTGCAAGACTTTCTCGATTACCTCGGGTATGCCGTGACCGCGTATTCCTTCCGATCCATAACGCGCCATCAAGCCTACGATGACGGCACCGATTACGGGGATGACAAGCACCCATAGACCTAGATGATTCCCAGCGGGCGAGGTGAAGGCCATCGAGAATCGTCCGAAGAAACTCAAATTGGTAATCAAACCGATGAGCGCAAGCAGAGCCTTTGCAATAATTCCCGCGCCCAGCCCTATCAGGACCGCTAGTGATGTAATCAGCAAACCATGGGTGCCAATGGTGGTAGCCCGCCGCGGCATCGCCACAGATTCCCGCGCGGGGCCCATCGCAGTAGCAATCGGGAGCCCCTCAGTCGATGATGAATCAGAAATCCTGTCCTGCGGCACGTTCATCCACCGCCTGATGGTTTAACCTATTTTTCGCAGCATGCTGAAGAGCCGTCGCTTCAGATAACTCTCCGCCAGCAACGACCACGCTACTAGCGGGGTACCTTATCAAACGGCCACCGGTCTTCACCAACCGCTGCTGCCTGTCGGCAGCATCCTGTAGTTCTAAGATAAAGATGCGGGCAGAGTTTACCCTGAGTACTCGCGGTGGCCTCGCCGCCCGAGACATCGATCACGGATCCACCCGGCCATGGATAAGCAGTGCCACGCATCTGATGGAAGCCAGGGCTTTAGTCCGATTGCGGTCGGTTGGAATTTGCAGTCGGCATTGTCACCTCCATTCTTTTCCGGCCTTTGCCGCTCCTTCGGAGCCGCCCAGCGGGCGGCGTCCCCACACCGCCATGGTGATGGCCGACATGGTAACGAAGGCGGGGTCATTCAATCGTGCGAGCGCCTCCTCAACTTCCTCCGCCATGATCGCGCCCGCCTTGATTGCGAAGCCCGCAGTCTTCTGGATCGCCAGACGCAGAGACGTGCAATGAGGCCCGCCGCCCCGCATCATCTCGACCCTGCCCAGCGCTTCGACGTCAAGCAGGTCCTGCGCACTCACGTCGTCGAAAAGGCGCCGGCCATACTGGGAATGATCGGTTCTGGCAGACGGGCCCAGCACCCGGCGCGCTGCCTCCACGAAGGCCGTCAGCACCTTTCTGACGATGTCGGACTGGCACCCGTGAAAAAGGGTCACGAAGTCCGACGCTTCGACGAGCAGCCATCCGCCGGGCTTAAGCGCCGAGACCATGCGTGCGAGGGCTTTTCTACGGTCGGGAATCCACTCCAGCACCCAGCGCGCATGCACGAGATCGAACGGGCCGCCTTCGGGAAGATCGTCGGCAACGATGTCGTGCCGAAGAAGTGCCAGGTTTGGGTACGACAGCCGCTCAAGGAAGGTCATTTCCAGGTCGGTCGCCATGACGTGGCCTTCATCTCCCACCCGTTGACACAGCCACGCCGCGACCGAACCGGCGCCAGCGCCAACCTCCCAGCAACGCCATCCCGGGCCAACCCCGAGTGCCTCCAGGTGACGGATCGTTCCCGGGTCGAGCCCCTGCTCCAAGGCTGTGAGCCGCTCGCTTTCGTGTTGCCAAGCCTGGTCAAAAGGGTAGTTCGCCATCGGCCGCCTCGGTGTGCGCGTTAGGTCAACATTGCACTCCCCTTTACTGCGCGAGTGCAGTTTGCAACAGTGCAAAACAATGACTGCTACAGCTCAGTCCTACGATCTGCGCGGCCGCAACGCAAACGAAATCGCAGACAGTCTCGAACGGGCGATTCTGGCGGGCCGGTTCCGGCCGGGGGCGAAGCTGCCGACCATGAGGCAGCTCGCGCGGACGCTGGCAGTCAGTCCGGTGACCGTAGGCGCGGCTTTCAGACTGCTCAGAATGCGCGGGCTTGCGGCTGGAGACGGCCGCCGGGGCACCATTGTCAACCCGCGCCCCCAGCCTGAGCCCGCAAGCTGGCCCGAAGCTCCTGCAGGAGTTCTGGATCTCGCGATCGGCAATCCCGATCCCGCGCTGCTTCCCAAGACCCGCGATCTGCTCAAGCTGATAGAAGCGGACAGTACCCCACATCTCTACGGTGGGGCGTCCAATCATCCGGACCTGCTCAAGATCGCGGCCCAGACGTTTAAATCCGACGGCATTCCTTTCAATCACATCGCCGTAACCAGCGGCGCGCACGACGGAATAGAGCGTGTGCTGGAGGCGCAGCTTCGCGTGGGCGACATTGTCGGCGTCGAGGACCCGGGCCCCTTTGTCACATTCGACCTCGTCCGCACGCTCGGATTTCGCCTCAAGCCGATCGGAATCGACGCCTTCGGGCTACTGCCTGCGCAACTCGCTCAAGCTCTGGATAGCGGCATCAACGCTCTCATATTCACGCCCCGCGCTCAGAATCCGACCGGCGCCGCCATCGATGAAAAGCGGGCATGCGAGCTGAGGCGCCTGCTTCAGCGCTTCCCCGATGTTCTCCTCGTGGAAAATGACCCCGCCGCGCTGATCGCGGGTGTGCCGCCGACAAGCCTCGTCGAATCCCGCCGCGTTCGATGGGCGGTAGTTCGCTCCGTCTCAAAGTTTCTGGGACCCGACCTCAGATTGGCCTTCATATCAGGCGACGCCCTGAGCATCTCACGCTTAGAGGCCCGGCAAAATCTCGGTCCTTGTTGGGTCAGTCACATCTTGCAACGCGTAGTGGCTGCGGCCTTGAAGGACCGAGCGATTTCGCGCATCGTGCGCCATGCTTCTGAAACGTACGCGCGGAGACGAGAAGCTTTCGTTGCCGCGCTTCGAAGGCGCGGAATCGAGACCATCTCGCGTTCCGGGATCTACGTCTGGATACCAGTCAGGGAGGAGGGCGCCGTAATCCAGGGCCTTCTCAATGCGGGTTGGGCGGTTCGTGCTGGCGAACGATTCAGAATCAAGGCCGCACCCGCAATTCGGGTCATGACCTCCAGGCTTCCGGTCCAGGATGCTGAGCGACTCGCCTCGGAGATAGCGCGCTACACAGCCAGTCGAGTGCCGATCTCCTCGCGATGACGCGGAACAGTCCACCGACGCCGTCGGCGAGCTTGCCGCCTACCTCAAACGTAAGATGCGGGCTTACCCTGAGTACTCGTAGGGTCCCTGTTAGAACTTGGAAAGTGGAGGAAGCGGGCTGCTTGATTCAGTGATGCGGCGCGTCCGAGGAGATTCGCACTGCGCGCAAGATGTCGGTCTTCGTTACGATTCCCTGCAGGGCGCCTGCCCCATCTGTTACCAGCAGCATCTGGGTGCCGTGCTCGCGCAGCAGCAGCCGCAGGGCCTCGCTCAAGTCGCAGTCTTCCATCACGCGGATCGGGTTGCGGTCTGCTGTTTCTCCGACTGTGATTTTATCCCATTGGTCGGGAGCGACGCGGCTTAGATCGGACACTAAAATTATCCCGGCTACCTGGTCGCCTTCGTACACCGGGAAGATCGTGTGCCGGTGATGAGCCGCGACGCTTGCGACGAAATCGCGAATCGTTGAGCTGGCATGCACAAAAATGACGTGGCGTTGCATCACGTCCCGCACCGCCATCCCGGACAGTTCCGCGAGTCTTGCGGTCTCATGGAGATGCTGATCGCCCGAGACCGACGCCTCGCCCGAGATTGCATACGCAACCGCCGCGCCGATAAGGCTCGGGATGATGTACGAATGGCCACCGGTGGTCTCCGCGACGAAGACCACCGCGGTGAGCGGAGCTTTGTAGCCGGCCGCGATGAACGCCGCCATCCCAACAGCAGCATAGAGATCGTGCGTCGGCGCGTGGACGACCGATTGCGCATAGGCGTTGCCAAGCGCACCTCCCACCAGCACCAACGGCACGAACATCGCGCTGACGCCGCCCGAGCCGAGCGAGAAGATCGTCGCGAGCAGCTTCAACGCGGCGAACGCCAGCAGCACTTCGGTGGGAATCGGATGCCTGAGCACGTAGCGCACCGCTTCGTAGTTCGGGCCGATCGGGATGAGCGGACCGTCGTAAATCGTCACGAACGCCAGACCGCATAGCGCCGTGCCGAGCCCGCCAATCGTGAGTTTCAGTGTGTGTGGTATCCGGCTGGCGACGGAAAACCTGCGCACGCGGCGAAACGTGATGTCGAAGACGATTGCGATAAGCCCGATGCACGCGCCGAGCAGCGCCGACCACCAGACGTCGCGTGCCCTGAAGCTGGTGCTGCCTGCGAAACCGAACAGCGGCTGTGCGCCAACGATCGACACCAGCGTCGCGTACGCGACCACCGACGCGATCAGCGACGGCAGCAACGCTTCGTGCGCGAGGTCGTCCTTGTACGGCATCTCGAGCGCGAACACGATGCCGGTGAGCGGAGCGCGGAAGACCGCTGACATGCCGGCAGCCGCGCCGCTGATCAACATGATGCGCCGGTCGCGCGTCTCGAGACCGAAACGGCGCAGCTTGGTCCATAGCCACGATCCGATCGCGCCGCCGCTATAGATGCTCGGTCCCTCGAGCGCTGCACTGCCACCCGAGCCGACAGTGGTCACCGCGGCGAGCAGCTTCCACCAGAACGGACCGATGTCGATGTCGCCCTGGTGCTCGTGGTAGGAACGAACGATTTCCTCAGTCGAGTGTTCGTCAGGATCGGGCGTGCGAAACTGCATTATCAGGCCCGTCACAAAGAAGCCGGCGACAAGGCCGACCACGATTGCCCAATGGTGAGCAAGGTAGTAGGGAAGTAGAGCGGCCCAGATCACGTCGAGCACAAGCACGGCGATTCCGGTGATGATCAGGCCAGCCAGAATGCCGATGACTGGGGCGACGAGGAGCCATTTCTGAATGTCGCGCGAGTAGGTTGCCGTCAGGTCTTCGTTGACCAGGGCGGTGTACTTTCGCAGTAAGGGATGTTTGAAGAATCTGGAATCCAGGAAGTTCGCGAAGATTCCCAAAGCGGCGATCCTTTCCCGGCTGGTAACCGGCGCTGCGAGTTAGTCCAACGGATCAATGTTTAACACTATGTGTCGTGGTGGCACAGTCGCAGCAACGCATGTAGCAGAAATGCCACAAGCAGGCCGTTGCGGGAGATTATTGTGGGGAAGGTTCGGCGGGGATGGCAGGATGGAAGCGGCGTTCAACGTCCAAATCGGGAATTTGCGGGTCATCGAGAGCTTCAATTAGATTCGCAACATCATACGGAGGCTAGGCATCTTGTTCCTCGTCATGTCGCGACTCGAATCTAACGTCAAGGAAATGGCACGGCAATTGGATCATGAGCCTACAAGAGATTTCACCAGGCTCGTCCAAGGCAACTGTAGGGGACCATTTTCTGAAATACTTCGGGCGCGGATTTCGTGAGGTGATGGGGGATTATGAACGACCAAGATAAAGAGAAGGAACAAGAGAAAGATCTGGGCACGTTGAGTCCTGCGGTCAGGATTTTTCTCGTCGAGGACAATCCGGACCACGTCTTTATCGCGCTCACTGTGGTCAGGCAGGTGCTCGGCGACGATATCGAACTGGTGCATGCGTCGAACGCAGACGAGGCGTTGCTCATGATCGCACAGTTCACCGAACATGATCGTCCGGATCTGTTCCTGGTTGATTTGCGCCTGCCCGACAATGGCGGATTCTCCGTGTTGCAGGCGGCGCGCGCGAACGAGGCGCTGACTACAGTGCCGATGTTCGTGATCACCAGCTCGCTCTACGACCGCGACATTGCCGAGAGCTATCAGCTCGGCGCGTCGGCCGTGCTGTGCAAGCCGCTGTCTCGCGCCAAGCTGCGCGACGAGCTGGTGCGCGTCGGCGCACTGCCGCTGTCGCAGCGGCCGAACGACCCGGCATATCGCCACTAGGCAAAATCAATCTCATATTGGGGTGGGGGAGGGCTGTGAGTTGTAATGACTCCAGCCCGTTTTTCTTTTGCAGGCTTGACGCTCGCGGCGGCAAATAGGATTCTCGCTGACGGTCTGCTCGGCAGCAGACGAGACTGCATTTGGCGAAAATCGTCGCCCCAGGAGTTGCCGTGAAACCCTACACATTTGAGAACAGCGACGCGCTGATGGAGCGCGCCAAGAAAGTTATTCCCGGCGGAATCTACGGCCATCAGACGCCGCTGGTCCTTACCAGGGGCGCTTATCCATCGTTTTTCGCGCGCGGCGAGGGCTCGCATATTTGGGACGTCGACGGCAACGAGTACATCGACTTCATGTGCTCGTACGGTCCAATCGTGCTCGGTCATCGGCATCCCAAGGTAGAGGAAGCCGCGCGCCGGCAGATGGAGCTTGGCAACTGCTTCAATGCGCCGGGGCCGGTGTGGGTCGAGCTCGCGGAGTATCTCGTCTCGATCACGCCGCTCGCCGACTGGGCGGTCTTCGCGAAAAACGGTTCTGACGTTTGCACGTGGGCGACCGAGGTCGCGCGTCAGGCGACCGGGCGGCCGAAGATTGCGATGTGTTCGGGCGCATACCACGGCACTCATGCGTGGTGCACGCCGATGCCTGGTGGCGTGACGCCGGAGGATCGCGCGAACGTCGTCTATTTTCGATTCAACGATCTCGAAAGCGTTCGCCGCGCGGTCGAGGAAAACAGCGGCAAGCTCGCGGGCGTGATCGTGTCGCCGTTCAAGCATGACGCCGGACACGATTCGGAATTGCCGGTCGAGGGATTTCTGTCGGGCGTGCGGAAGATCTGCGACGACAACGGTATCGTGCTCATCCTGGACGACGTTCGCGCCGGCTTCCGCCTGCACATGGGCGGGTCGGGCGAGCTGTTCGGCATGCGCCCGGACCTCACGACTTACTGCAAGGCCATCGCCAATGGCTATCCGCTCGCCGCATGCCTTGGGCGCGACAGCCTGAAGCAGGCGGCGCAGGAGGTGTTCTTCACGGGATCGTACTTCACGAGCGCCGTCCCGATTGCGGCGAGCCTGGCGAATCTCAAGGAGCTGCAGGCGAGCGGCGGAATCGAGCGGATGCGCGCGACGGGCGAGAAGCTGCGCACCGGTCTGCTCGCGCAGGCGCGCAGCGCCGGACTCGAAGTGACGTACTCGGGGCCGCCGGCGATTCCGTATATGACGTTCAAGGCCGACGCGGGACATTTCGATCGCGCCAAGGTCTTCTGCGGCGTGTGCTCGCGCAGCGGAGTGTACTTCGCGCCGCGTCACAACTGGTTCATCTCGGCCGCGCACACCGAGCGCGACATCGAGCAGACTCTGAACGTCACCGAGCAAGCGTTCGAGACAGTGCGCAAGCAATTCGGCGCATAGCCGGGCTGTGCAAGCACGCTTCTCGGATTGCGTGACGGCAGAAGTTCTCCTCGCTGAACGATGATCATCGACACGCACTGCCATCTCGCTGATGCGAAGTTCCGCGACGACGTCGAAGCTGTAATCGCGCGTGCGTCGGCCGCCGGGGTCGCGCAAATCATCTCGGTCGGCGCGATTGGCCCGATCGAGAACGATCGATTGACCGTCGAAATCGCCGAGCGCCACCTGGATGTCTTTGCGGTCGTCGGCGTACATCCGCACGACGCCAAGGACTGCACGCCCCAACGAATCGCGCAGTTGCGCGGCCTCGCCGCGTCGAAAAAAGTCGTCGCGATCGGCGAAAGCGGACTCGATTTCCACTACATGCACTCGCCGCCCGAATCGCAGGAAGCGTCCTTGCGGGCGCATCTCGCGCTCGCCGCCGAACTCGGCTTGCCAATCGTGATTCATTGCCGCGACGCGGAGCGACGTCTTGTCGAGATCGTGAGCGAGACCGGCATTCCGCCGCGCGGCGGCGTGATTCACTGCTTCACCGGCAACGCCGATGCGGCGCGTGAGTTCCTCGCGCTCGGCTTCTGCATCTCGTTCTCGGGAATCATCACGTTCAAGAATTCCGCGCCGATTCGCGACGCCGCGTCGATCGTTCCGGACGACCGCGTAATGGTCGAGACGGACTCACCCTATCTCGCGCCGGAACCATATCGCGGCAAGCGCAACGAGCCATCTTACGTAACGCGCACGCTGGAAATGCTCGCAAACCTCCGCCGCACCGACACCGCCACTCTGGGCGCGCAGGTAATCGCCAACGCCGCCCGCGTATTCAAGCTGCCGCTAGCCTCTTAACCTCTCCCTCCGCCCCCTGAGCAGTTAAACGGCGACTAGCAATCTGCTCGGTTTCAACGACTATCGGCATCAATCGGACGATTTTCCTAGGGGACATGCCTGACGGTGTTCGAAGTCCAAGAAAGATGCCCAAGAGAATGATCGCCAAGACCAATCCGGCTGTCGCTGCGAGACGAAAATCGCCTTCACGAATGAACACAAGAAGCATCAGCAAAACGCGCAGCGTAGGGAGCAGAATAAACAGCACGATTCCGATCGCCGCGATGCGCATATTCGGCAGAATCGCCAGATTCCGCGTGCCGAAGCGCGAGTCGCAAAGCGCAAGCGCGAACCCCAAGCCGATCGCTGCGGAGGCCAACCAGCTCCCATAGCGGAGAAGAACCGCCAACGATTCCTCCAGTCGCCCAGTCCCGTTCATAGAGGTCCCGTGCCCGCGTGGACGCCGAAAACTGTGAGGAGCATCTGGATACCAAGCGCTACCAGGACTATTACGAACAGCAGCCGAAGCCTGTCGTTCGAGACGATCAAAAGCATGCGCGAGCCCACGATCGCCCCTACGACCGAGCCAAATGCCACCGGTCCGGCGATCTCTGTGATGATAGAGCCGTGCATGAAATAGGCGCCTGCACTGGCGGCTGCTGTCACGCCAATCATGAAATTGGACGTCGCCGAAGAGACCTTGATCGGCAATCGCATGGCCGTATCCATCGCTGGAATTTTAAGAACGCCGCTGCCGATACCCAACAATGCGGAGATAAGGCCCGCGCCGTACATGAGCATCATGCCCAGCGGTACGCGATGCACCCGATATGATACGTCACGGCCAAGCTCTCTATCGGGATAGCTCGAATCGAGCTGCAGAGCTGCGGTCCAATCCTCAGTCGCCGCTGGAGCAGACGCGAGAACCGGATCGCAGCGCCTCGCCAACATCTGGCGTGCTGAAAGAAATAGTATCGCGGTGAACAGGAAATACAGATATCGGGTTGGCACGATCCCGAGAAGAATCACTCCGGTCAACGCACCGATGGTCGTCGCCGTTTCGAGCACGATCGCGAGCCGCACATTGGTCAAGCCGCTTTTGAGGAACGGCGATGCTCCACCGCACGAGCATGCGATAACGGAAACGAGGCTTGCACCAATCGCCGTGTGAATGTCCACGTGGCCGAACATCGTCAGGATGGGCACGATAAAAATCCCGCTCGCCATGCCAAGCATACCGCCGAATGCACTGGCCGCTACCGAGACCGCGAACAGCCACAACACGAATGCGCCGTCCATCTCAACGTCGCCCGCCTTCGGTTCGCGATCGGCGCGCGAGCCGCGTCACGAAACGGATCTGGTCGCCACGGTAGTAGAGTTTCTCGTAATCGATCGGCGTGTGTTCGGTGGTGTACGAAGTGCGCTCGATCAGGAATATCGGGCTGCCTTCGCCAATACCCAGGGCTCCCGCCACCGTCGCGTCAGCCGAGATAGCTTCCAGACGATACTCCGCTTCCATTAGCGGCGTGTCGTACTTCTGCTCGAGGAGCGAGAAGATCGGCTCCGTCTCCAGATCGTTCTCGAGGATCCTCTCGCCGATCTTTTGTGGCAGCCAGGTTTCATCGAACGACAAAGGCGCGTTGTCAGCCAGTCGCACGCGCTGAATGCGTACCACCGGAGTTCCCATGTTGATCGCGAGATGCCGAGCTACCGATTCGCTCGCCGGAACGATCTGCTTGTCGAGCAGCCGGGCTGACGCCTGCCGACCAAGCGATTGCATGTCTTCGACGAATCCGCTGAGCTCCGTCAGCTCCTGTGTAATCTTTGGCTGCAAGACGAACGTGCCCTTCCCCCGCCGAATCTCTACGAGTCCGCGGCGCATCAGATTCTGAATCGTTTGCCGGATCGTGGTGCGACTGACCGCGTACCGTTCGATCAGCTCGTCTTCGTTCGGCAACTGACTCCCCGGCGGGAACGTGCCGTCAGCGAGTCCTGTAGCGAGGATCGATTCGACTTGAGCGTAGAGGGGTATCGGGCTGTCGGGATTAACTTTTACGATAGACATAGTAACATCATGATGTAATGATGTTACTATGTCAAGTAGGTCCATCGCCGGAGGTCTCTAAAACATGAAGATATTTAACACTTTTTCTTCTCTCGTGTTTTCGAGCCGATTTCCAGTTGCTCGATTGGCTCCAATTCCAATCCGCCTGATCGTTGGATATGGCTTCATCGAACACGGGTTCGCCAAGCTGTCCAGAGGAGTGGGCGCGTTCGCTGCCATTCTCCAAGCGAATGGGCGTTTCTCATCCGCATTTCATGGCGCAACTCACTATACTCACCGAACTGGTCGGTGGCTTTGCAGTAATTCTGGGCGCCTTCGTGGCGATTGTTAGTCTGCCGATGGCGGCTGTGCTGTTGGTGGCGATGTTTACCGTGCACCTTCCCTACGGTTTCAGCGCAATAAAGCTCATCGGCGTGACGGCGGCCGGCGCGCAGTTCGGACCGCCGGGTTATGAGGTCGACCTGCTCTATATCGCCTGCCTCGCGACGCTCGTTGTGGGCGGCGCTGGACCATTCGCCGTAGATAGACTCATCGGCGACGCCTTTTCCAATCGTCTCCGACAGCACCGATTCGCGACGCCGCGTCGATCGTTCCGGACGATCGGCTCCGGCGCGAGGTAGGGTGAGTCAGTCTCGACCATCACGCGTGATGCAACTGCCGATAACCTCCACGCCGGGTATGCCGCCAAGGGTGCGCACACTATGGGTGTCGGCGGACGCCGCTCTTGACTGCGACCGTCGCTCCGATTCAAAAGGCATATATGCAGTCGCTGATTCGACTGCGTCGCTCATTAACTTACGAATCCAGGAGGTAAGCCATGAAGATCGTCGTCATTGGCGGCACCGGCCTGATTGGCTCGAAGACCGTCCCCATTCTGCGCGAGGGCGGTCATGGAGTCATAGCCGCCTCGCCCAAAAGCGGCGTCAACACCATCACCGGCGAGGGGCTCAAAGAGGCCTTGGCCGGTGCGCAGGTGGTGATCGACCTCGCCAATTCGCCCACATTTGAAGACAAGGCGGTGCTGGAATTCTTCCAGACCTCCGGCCGCAACCTTTTCCCGGCGGAGGCAGCAGCGGGCGTCCGACACCATGTCGCGCTATCCATCGTCGGAATCGACCGGACCGACAATGGCTATTTCCGCGCCAAGCTCGCCCAGGAGAAACTGATCGAGACCTCCGGCATCCCCTACACCATCATCCGCGCGACCCAGTTCATGGAATTTCTCGGCGGCATCGCCGATTCATGTGCGGTTGGAAACACGGTCAGGCTTTCGCCCTGCCTGTTCCAGCCCATCGCGGCAGACGATGTTGCTGCCATCGTCGCCGATGTGGCGCGCGCGGCGCCGCGAAACGGTATCGTCGAGATCGCCGGCCCGGAACGAGCACCGTTCAATGAAATCGTCGCCCGCTATCTGAAGGCGATCCGCGATCCGCGTGAGGTCGTGTGCGACCCCGAGGCCCGATACTGGGGCGGCAGGGTCGAGGAGCGCTCACTGGTGCCATTGGGCGAGGCGCGCCTCGGCCGCATCGGTCTCGACGAATGGCTCCGCCGCTCACATGCAGGTGGTTCCTCTTCTCCTCCGCGCTAACCGAGTGGGTTGCCGCCGAACATCACCGGATGCAGCGCGACGATCGTTGCTGTCAGCGCTATGCCCGCGCCAATTGCTGCCCATGGCATGTCGCCGCCGGCCCATCGGACGCGCCCGCTGATTAGCGCCGCGAATGGCACGAACGAGGTCTTCGCGAGAAACTGGCGATAGCGGTCGCCCAAGTCGCGAATCTTGCGCGCGTCCTGATGCATCCCGCCCAGGATTCCGAGCGCCGGGAACATCCCGAAGAAAATCACGTCGCCCGCCCATCCGTTCATCAGCATGTGCGCCATTCCAAACAGGCTGAATGCAACGAGGCTCGGATGCCGCGTGACCTTCAGGATGCCGCGCGGTTCGTTCCTGTCCGTCGGCGCGCCCATCGCGCCCGGGTTCGGATTGATGAAACTCCCTACGAACAAGATGAGCGCCGTCAGCATCAGAATCCACGCGAGCCATCGAAGCGGCGCGACCGCCCGCAGATACCAGAGCAGCGGGCCGGCATGCTTGTTGTGCCCGAACTCATAGATGAGCGGTCCGAGAGTCGCGACCGCGACGAGCGAGTAGATGCCGCGATATGGCTGAGCGCCGACCGCTTTGATCAACCCGGATCGAACAGCGGACGACGATATGACCAGGTGACTGGACAGGAACGAAACTGCCCACAGCGCGATCCAGACAGTCGCATCCATAGTGACCTCCGCACGAGCACGATGATCGCAGGATCGCGGCGCGCGTCAATGCAGTACGCCGATTGCAGGCGACGGTTGATCCTAAAGGAGAGGTTAGGAGTGGGCGACCAGACTCCGCCATTCACAGACACTGATTCCGCCGCTCGACAGCAGCACAACATGCACAACTACGACGGCTAGCGTTGCACCTCTCCCGGCGACACCGCTGCGCGGCTTACGCCGACCTCTCCTCGGACAAGGAGAGGTTAGGAGCAACTCACAAATCGGGGTGAGCGGGGTTGTAGTCATCAGGAGCATCAAAACAATGATACCGACTATCCAAGTTGAGGTTGACGAGGCGCGGTTCACCGAAGTTGTCGAGCGCGGCGCCGAGCATGAGATTGGCGACGGTCTCAGGCTCGCGCAGGCGTGCATCGTCGAGGAAGTTCTCGGCGCGGTTTTCGCATCGATCACGCTGTGGTACTTGGTGACATCGTTTGCCGGACTGGCCTGACGCACGATGCCGACGTTCAATCTCAAGTTGCCGCCGCCGTTTGAAGACGCGGTGAAAAGCATGGAGCGCGAGATCATGCGCTTCCTCGTGCGCTCGACCGGCGATCGCGACGACGCGATGGATCTCTTCCAGGAAACCTGGCTGCGCGCGTATCGCGCCTATCCGACGCTGCGATCGGAAGACGGACTGCGCCCGTGGGTTTTTCGAATCGCATCGAACCTATGCCGCAATCGCGCGCGCGACCGGATGCGCCGCGGGCGCGTGATCTCCAGCGAGAGTTTTTTTGCGGACGACGCGGCGACGGCAGAAAGGGCGCCGAATCACCTCAACTGCAATCCCGAAGGCGCGCTTCATTTGAAGAGATCGATCGCGCGGCTGCCCGGCAAGCAGGGGCAGGCTTTAATGATGCGCAAGTTCGCCGGACTCGAATATGCGGAGATCGGCACGGCGCTGAATTGCTCGGCTGAGAGCGCGCGGGCGAGCGTTTACCAGGCACTGAAGAAACTGAGGCTTGAAGAGTAATCAAGATGAAGACCAATCGAATCGCGACGCGAGTGATAGAGAGTCCACCGATCGACGACCGGCTGCTCGACGCGCTGATCGGACAGACGCGGCCGCGCATCGCGCGCGCGATGAAGATCCTGCGGCGGCCGCAGGCGCGCGTCGGCGTGATTCCGTCGCCGCTTGGACAACTGCTGGTTGCGGAGAGCGACCGCGGCCTCGCGGCGATTCATTTCCTGTTCATCAGCGGAGGCGAGCGGACGCTCGAGATGCTGCGCAGGAAGTTCGATCTGATCGAGAACGAGGCGAGTGCGCGGCGGATCGAAGCGGAGATCGACCGCGTGTTCGAGGGCGGCTCCGATTCGACTGAGCATCCCGTCGATTTGAGCCTGGTCGAGAGCGACTTCCAGCGGCGCGCTTACACCTTGCTTCGAAAAGTGCCTGCCGGCGCGGTAATCACCTATCAGGGGCTGGCCGCGACCGCAGGACATCCCGATGCCCAGCGCGCAATCGGCACTACCATGGCGACGAACCCGATTCCGATCTTCGTGCCGTGTCATCGCGTGATTCGCTCCGACGGAACGATCGGCAACTACGGCGGCGGCGTCGACAACAAGATCAAGCTGCTGCGCGCGGAGGGATTCGAAGTCTGGCGCGACCTGCGATTACCGTCGCGCGCCGTGATGGGGCATCGTCACACCAAAATATTCTGCCGGCCCGACTGCTCGGCGGCGCGACGCGCGGATCCGACCAGGATGCTGATCTTCGCGGATTCAAAATGCGCGCGCCACGAGGGGCTGAGAGCATGCAAGCTGTGCAAGCCGGCATGAATCAAACTTTACCGAAAAAAGAAAATACTCGCTGAGAAACAAAAAGAGCGACGCCACAATGCGGCGCCGCTCTTTGGTTGGTCAGATCGCGCGCGGTCAGGTTACTCGGTTTCGCCCTGCGATCTGAGCTGTTGAATCTGCTCGCGTTGATTCTCGATTTCCTGCTGCTGCGACTGCACCTGAGCCTGCGTCTGCGCATTGGCGTTTTGCGTATTCTGCATCGAATTGCCGACTACGTAGCCAGTACCACCGCCCAGAGCGCCGCCGATCAAGGCGCCCGCGAGAGGATGGCCTACCGCGGCCCCGACAATCGCACCGCCAGCTCCACCTATCGCCGTGCCGCCGAGAGTGCCTTCCTCACGAGTCGAGAGCGGCTGCCCCGAGCATCCCGCAAGAACGAGCGTTCCCGCCAGCGCCAGACTCATTAATATTCCTACAGATTTGCGCATAAACAGAACCTCCATCTTCCAATGACTATACGTCAGCCGGGCTATTCGGTTTCCTGATTGCCCTTCAATTGTTGAATCTGCTGACGCTGTTCTTCCAATTGTTGTTGTTGCGACTGCACCTGCGCCTGAGTCTGCGCGTTGGCGTTCTCATTGTTCTGCATCGCGTTGCCGATCGCGTAACCGCCTACTCCGCCTACCGCGGTGCCGATTGCAGCGCCTGCCAAGGGAGCGCCGACCGCTGCGCCGATGATCGCGCCGGTGGCAGCGCCGATACCCGCGCCGCCCAGCGTGCCTTTCTCGCGCGTGGAAAGCGGATCACCGGAGCATCCGGCAACCAGAAACATCGCGGCGAGGGCCATCGCCAATGTTGCAATTGCATGTTTGCGCATTGTCCTTTCTCCCTCAGCTATTCGGTCTCGCTCGAACTCTTCAACTGTTGAATCTGCCGCTGCTGATTCTCGATTTGCCTCTGCTGGTTGCTGATCTGCGCCTGAGTCTGAGCGTTTTGGTTCTCTCGATTCTGCATCTCGTTGCCGACCGCGTATCCGCCCAATGCGCCGATACCGCCGCCGATTGCCGCACCTGCCAGCGGGTTGCCGACCGCGGCGCCTATAATCGCGCCGGTTGCTGCGCCGACTCCGGTGCCGATGAAGGTGCCCTTCTCACGGGTCGAGAGCGGCTCTCCCGAGCATCCGGCGACCACCACGATTGCAAGTGCCACGAACAGACCTTTAATCAGCGACTTTGTCTGCACGAGCTTTCCTCCTTCCACGATGAGCAGTTTTCATGCCCGCCAACGGCCGCAGTATTTTCCCAGCCAACGACAGGTAAGTTCATTTATCTGCCGACAGTTTTCTACCTTCCGCGCGGGCCGATCAACCATCTCGGGCATTGACTGGGGCATTGAAGATTTTACCGATTTCCCGATCTGGATGCTCTCCGCCATAAACGAATATTCATCTTCGCGGGCTGCCGCAAGCCCGAAACGGCATTAGGGCGAAAAGTGAAAATCCGGCCCGGCCGGCCGGTCCCGCTTTCCGACTCTAGTGGGGGCGCGCTCGGAATGCGGATCGCGGCAGTCGAAGCTATTGACGGCAATTCGATTATTCGATAGCTATAGAAATATGAAAAAGGTCAGGGCGATAGCGGCGCTCGCCGCGTTGGCGCAGGAATCGAGACTCGACGTGTTCCGGCTGCTGGTGCAGAGCGGCCCCGACGGACTCGCGGCCGGCGAAATCGGCACTCGGCTCGGCGTTCCGTCGCCCACGCTTTCGTTCCACCTGAACCACCTCAAGTACGCGGGCCTGGTCGCCAGCAGACGCGATAGCCGCTCGATCATTTACAGCGCGGACTACAAGGCGATGAGCGATTTGCTCGGCTACCTGACGGAAAATTGCTGTCGAGGCTCTGCGGAATTGTGCGCGCCAGTGGCCTGCAAGCCGGCGCCAGCGACCAACCTCAAACAACGGCTCCGCTCGCCGGAGAAAGGGAAGGTGAACGCATGAAACGGATGCACATCCACGTCGCGGTCAGGGAAATACCCGAATCTGTGAAATTCTATTCGACCATGTTCGGCGTCGAGCCGTCGGTGGTGAAAAAAGATTACGCCAAGTGGATGCTCGACGACCCGCGCGTGAACTTCGCCGTGTCCACCTTCGGGCAGGCAACGAAAGGCCTCGATCACCTGGGGATCCAGGTCGAGAGTCCCGACGAACTGCGCGAGATTGCCGGCCGCCTGAAAGCCGCGGAAGAAACCGTCGTGGAACAGCGCGACGCGGCTTGCTGCTACGCGCGCTCGGACAAGGCGTGGGCGACTGATCCAAATGGGCTGTCGTGGGAAACATTTTTCACGATGGGCGAGACCACGGTCTACGGCGAGGACCTGCGGCCCTCCACCGAAGCGAAGACTGTCGCACCCGCACCCACAAGCGCATGCTGCGCGAAAGTCGGCGGTTGAGGGGTCGCAGCCATGGCCACCCGGGAGTTCAACGTCCTGTTTCTTTGCACCGGAAATTCGGCGCGCAGCATCATGGCGGAATGCGCGATGAATCGATGGGGCAAAGGGAAGTTCAAAGCATCCAGCGCGGGCAGCCATCCGTCGGGCGCGGTCCATCCGATGACGCTTCAACTGCTCAATGAGCTGAACTATGAAACGCGGCGGCTGCGCAGCAAGAGCTGGGACGAATTCGCGCGGGCGGGCAGCGCGCCGCTGGATTTCGTCTTCACGGTCTGCGACAAAGTCGCGGGCGAGATGTGCCCGGTGTGGCCGGGACAGCCAATTACGGCGCATTGGGGCGCAGTCGATCCGGCAGCCTTCGTTGGATCCGACGAAGCGAAGCGCCGGTTCTTCCTGCGAATCTATACTGAGCTTGAAAATCGCATAAAGATTTTTACCAGCCTTCCATTCGACTCGCTTGATCGCTTCGCACTTGAGCGCCGGGTCAGGGAGATCGGAACCGTCAAGCTGCCGGACGACAAATGAACATGAGCGCGGACCTGGCGCGCAGGGCCACTGCGGAAGGCGTCGGCACCGCGATGCTGCTGGCGGCTGTCGTAGGCTCGGGAATCATGGGCGAGCGGCTGGCGGGCGGCAACGCGGCGATCGCCCTGCTCGCGAATACCGTCGCGACGGGCGCGGCACTGGTGGCATTGATCCTGACGTTCGGGCCGGTCTCGGGGGCGCATCTCAACCCGGCGGTGACGATCGCCGACGCGTCGCTCGGCGGGATCGCATGGCGCGAGGTTCCCGTGTACGTCGCGGCGCAGATTTGCGGCGCGTTCGCCGGAGTCGCGGCGGCCGACCTGATGTTTGGGCTGCCGATCTATTTTGCATCGCGGCACGAACGCAGCGGCCCGGCGCAGCTCTTCAGCGAATTCGTCGCGACGTTCGGTCTGCTCGCTGTTATCTGGGGATGTTCGCGACGGCGGTCGTCGGCGGTGCCGTTCGCAGTCGGCGCGTATATCACGGCGGCGTATTGGTTCACCGCGTCGACGTCATTCGCGAATCCCGCGGTGACGATCGCGCGCGCCGCCAGCGATACCTTTGCCGGCATCCGGCCCGCCGACGTCCCCGGCTTCATCGCCGCCCAGATGCTCGGCGCGATGGCCGCGACCTGGCTATTCCACTGGCTAGTCCCCGCGATTTCCGAAGGCGCAAGCGAAGTGCTCATGCAGCATGGCGAGACAGCACGCGCCGAAGAATCAAGGCGAAGTTCAACCGGCCGATGATCGCAAATGTATTTCCACTAAGGCGAGCGCGTCGTCTGCACCCCAGTGAACGAAGGGCCACCTCGATTATATCGAAGGTCGTAGGTTTCACGGATCAACGGGAGGCATTTCTTCAACGCCTCGTCAGTCTCTATCAAAATTCGGCTGTACGATTCGGTTCTGCCAGCTTTCAAGTCATTTGGCGGATTTCGGTACAGGTTGCGGCTTGCGCCCAAGCTGATTGCGATTCCGGCTCTGGTTCCCTTGCTCAGTAGGTACTCGATGACCAAAAAGTTCGGTCTAAACATCACGCTCTTTTCGCCCTTGCGCGGATTCATGCTCTCGACCGTGACACCGGGTATCTTCATAGCTTCGTCGTAGATCGCTTCTGCGTAGCGTCGGGATCTTTCCGGGTATCCGTGAAATATGCTTGCGAAATCTGAGCCCGAAGAATTGGCCGCTTGCGGTCCGGAGCCATTAGGTGTTGTTCCGCGTGTGAGTGGAACGCGCGGCGCGCTTCGACCGGAATCGTCAGGCTTCGTAGCAAAGGTCTTCGTGACCCCGAGCAAACTATCTATCAGTAGATTCGCGCAATAGGCCGTCACCTCAATCTCAAGTTTTTTGGCCTCCTTCTCGGCTAGCAGATACGCTGCATCAGGAAGGACTATTTTGAGTTGCTTCATCGCCGTCACCTCGTGAGGAACATTCTTGGATATTGCGGTAACTTACCGGAACTTCCCGCAATTTGCGAGCCACAATGGTCTGGCGAAACTGAGTGCGAATCCGGCCAGTGCGGCGAAAGTGAAGTGCTCATGCAGCACGGGGAAACCGAACGAATCGAAGAATCAAGACGAAGCTCAACCGGCCGCTGATCGAGAAGAATATCGCCGCTACCCGCCCCTTGAGCCGTTCAATTCCGTCGAAGTGTCGCGAGACCCGCGCCGGCTCCGATTAGAAACACGCCGCCCACCCGTTCGACCAGATAGCGGAAACGAGGCGCAACCGTGAGACCCGCGCGATGAGACAGGGCCGAGTATGCGGACAACACCGTGAATTCGATCGCGAACGAGCTGAACGCGAGGACCGCCACCTGCGAGCCAATATGGGCTCGTGCGTCGATGAATTGCGGCAGGATTGCGGTGAAGTAGACTAGGAGATTCGGGTTGGCTCCCTGAGTCACAAATCCCTGCCAGAAAGACTGCCCTCTTGAAACGGGATCCGGCGAGATGACCTGCTCCCCGCGCGCTTGGAATGATCGCATGATCATTCGAAGACCAAGCCAGATCAGATATGCCGCTCCCAGCCACTTGATAACCAAAAACGCCTCCGAGGAAACATGTAGGGCGGCAGCCAATCCCGTCGCCGACAGTGTGAAGTAGATTGCGTTAGCAGCGAGCACACCCAATGTCGCCAGTACGCCCGCCGCCTGTCCGCGCGTCATCCCAATCGAAATGACCAGGAGCGCAGAGGGGCCGGGGCTCAGGCAGAGAAAAAACTCAGTCATGCAAAAGAACGCCCAGGTCTCCAGTGTCATGCGGATGATCTCATTGCGACGCTGATTGAATCACCAGCCGATCACTTGCGCAGGCATCACCGACGCGGCTTGGCCGCGGGAACCGGCGCCGCCTGCTAGCACGCCGGATTTGGTGTTGATTTGGACGGCGAGCACGTGACCTTCGGGCCATCTCTGCTGACTGCGGCCTTACTGAACGAGGAACAGGCGCCATTCGCCCGGCACGCCCTTGAGGCCATGCAAGCCCTGGTCGGCGAAGCGCAGCCCTGAGCCGGCGACGATGTCTCGGACGGTGCTGGAAACCAGCACTTCGTCCGGTTCGGCCTTGGCTGCGACGCGCGCCGCGATATGCACCGCGATACCGCCGACATCGTCGCCGATCAACTCGCACTCGCCAGTGTGGAGTCCGGTGCGGACCTCCAGTCCCAGCGGACGAAGTCTTTCGCGCACCGAGCAGGCGCATCGTATCGCCCGATTCGGCCCGTCGAAAGTGGCGAGCAGGCCGTCGCCCGCGGTGTTCACCTCGCGGCCGCGGAAAACGCTGAGCTCCTTTCGCACCGCCGCGTAGTAGTTGTTGAGCAACTCGCGCCATCTCGAGTCGCCCATCGCGGCGGCGCGCTCAGTGGAGCGCACGATATCGGTGAACATCACGGTGGCGAGCACCCGGTCCGGCTCGGGGCGATGGCGCACGCCGGTAATGAATTCTTCGATCTCGTCGAGAAGACGGTCCAGCAAATCCGGAGGGAGGGCCTGGAGCAGATGGTCCTCACCGGGGAGCTCGACATACTTCGCCCCGGGGATCTTCTGAGCCATGTAGTGCCCGCACGCGATCGGGATCGTCGAATCATCCTTGCGATGGAGAATCAGGGTCGGCACCCGGATCGACGGCAGCACGTGACGGACATCGCTTTCGTAGTCGGCTCGAAACAGCGCTTGGATAGCTCCCGGACTCGCTGCGGCGCGCTCGAGCCGGCCAAACCACTGGATGAAGGCTTTGTCCTCGCGCAGGCTCGGCGCATTGAGGGGGACGAGCATTCCTTCGCCCCAGTGTGCGTCCACTGCGCCCAGGAATAGGTCGAATTGCTCTTAGCTCAATGCCCACGGTTCTTCCTTCATCGACGCAGAGGAGCCGAGCATCACCAGAGCCGAGGTTCGCTCGGGGTAGGTGGCGGCAAACATCAATGCCATCGCGCCGCCTTCGGACCAGGCAAAGACCGCCGTGCGCTTCGACCCAGCCGCATCCAATACCGCCCGCACATCTCCAATTCGTTCCTCGAGAGTCTGCTCGGCGACCCGGTCGGAGAGCCCCTGGCCGCGCTTGTCGAATACGATTACCCGCGCGAAAGAAGTGAGTCTCTTGAGAATGTATTCGTTGACCGGCAGCTCCCAGTAGAGTTCGACATGCGAAAGCGTCCCGGGCATCAGGATGATGTCGCGAGGGCCGTCACCGAAAACGCGGTAAGCGATGTGAACATCGCCGCTCTTGGCGTACTTGGTCTGGGCTTCCATGGCGTGCCCTCCCGCCGGCATCCTTTGGCAGGACGTCGAAAAATCATAGGCAAGATAAAGCCGGATTGGAATCCAGAAGCGGCCTCTCCTACCAGCCGATCACTTGCGCGGGCATTACTGGGGCGGCTTGGCCGCGGGGGTCGGCGCCGCCTGCTAGCACGCCGGATTTGGTGTTGATTTGGACGGCGAGCACGTGACCTTCGGACCACGGCGCACGCACTTCTATCTTGTGGCCGCGCGCTGCTAGCTCGTCGCGCACACTGTCCGGCACTCGATCCTCGACGCGTAATACTCCGGGGTGATTGTCGTGCGGATAGAACGTCGAGGGGAAGTGCTGCGTTGAGAACTTGGCCGCTTCGATGGCGGCTTGCAGGTTCATCCCGAAATCCACGACGTTCAGGAAAAATTGCAGCGTCCATTGATCCTGCTGATCGCCGCCGGGCGTGCCGAACGCGAGATACGGTTCACCGCGCACCATCGCGAGCGACGGCGACAGCGTCGTGCGCGGGCGCTTGCCCGGCGCGAGCGCGTTTGGATGGCGCTCGTCGAGATAAAAGGTCTGCATCCGCGT
>JBAWCX010000207.1:0-12568 GCA_049590495.1 Binatus sp. (SeqCode) | reverse complement strand
GTGCAGGGGTTACCCATGCCCAAGGAAGTCTGAAACCCACGGCGGGTTTCAGATCAGATTAAGCGATTTACCCTTCCCCAACCCGGCAATGTTATGGTCGCGGTGTGAGGCTGCATCTCGTTGACGGGACCTATGAGCTCTATCGGGCTCACTATTCGCCACGCCCGGGACACCAAGATCCTTCGGGCGCGGATGCGAAGGCGACCGTCGGCATAGTCGAGTCGCTGCTGGCGCTGCTGCATGACCAGGATGAAGCGGTCACTCATATTGCGGTGGCCTTCGACAATCCGATTCGTTCATTCAGAAATGACCTGTATCCGCCATACAAGAGTGATGAGGGAGTTCCGCCCGAATTGCACGCTCAGTTCGATGCGGCAGAACGCGCTGTTCGCTCGATCGGAGTCAGCGTCTGGTCGATGCGCGAGTACGAGGCCGACGATGGACTCGCCAGCGGCGCGCGCCGGTTTCGCGACGAGGTCGAGCAAGTGCGGATTCTCACCCCGGACAAGGATCTCGGCCAGTGTCTACGCGGCGACCAGGTAGTGCAGGTCGATAGGCGCCAGAAGAAAGTGACGAGCGAGTCGGCGTTCCGCGCGGAGCGCGGCTTTGCACCGGCTGGCATCCCGGATTTCCTGGCGCTCACCGGCGACAGCGCGGACGGTTTTCCCGGCCTGCGCGGCTTCGGCAAGAAGAGCGCCGCGCTGCTGATAGGCGCCTACGAACGGCTCGAGCGGATTCCCGCGGATCCGCTGCAATGGAAGGTCAAGCCGCGCGGCGCGCTCCAACTCGCGGCGACGCTCGTCGAGCGGCGCGACGAAGCAATGCTGTACCGAAAACTCGCGACCCTGATCGACACGGTCCCGCTAGAAGACTCCCTCGAGGATCTGAAATTCCGCGGTGTCCCGCGCGCCCAATTCGAACAATGGTGCAACGATCTCGGCGTCCCGAGGCTCATGACAGCGCCCCGCCGATGGCAGTGACCGCGTCGCGCACGTGCCAGGGCGCATGAACTCAAAGGTAGCGAGTCACGCGCGCGGACTAGTCAGCTGAGCCGGTAAAACCGCAGCGCGTTCTGCGTCAGGATGTTGTCGCGCGCGCTGTCCGACAATTTCCCCAGCGCTCGAGTCACCTCGCGCACCACGCCCGGATAGGTGCAGTCGAAGTGCGGGTAGTCCGACCCCCACAGCACGTTGCGCTCGACGCCCAGGTCGATGATCGCCTTGAGCGTGCTCTCGTCGGGATCCATCGACACGTAGCATCGCTCGGCGAAGTACTCGCTCGGCTTGCGCTTCAGCCACGGCACATACGTCCCCATTTTCTCGTAGTGGCTATCCATCCGATCGAGCCAGTAACCAAGCCATCCGATTCCCGACTCCAGGAAACCGACCGTCAGTTTTGGAAATCGCGCGAGCACTCCGCCGCAGACGATATCCATGCAGGCCGCCTGCTGCTCGAACGGATGACAGACCATGTGGAAAAAGAACGGGCCGTGGTAGCGATCGCCGCCCATCGTGGGCATTCGCGTGCCGAAACTGCCGTGGACGGCGACCGGAATGTCCAGCTCCTGCGCCTCGCGCCAGAACGGATCGTAGGCCGCGTCGTTGAGGCGCCGCCCATTGAACGGATTGGGTCTGATGAAGACCGCCTTGAAGCCGAGCTCGCGCACGACGCGACGCATCTCGCGCACCGCCTCATCGACGCTCTGCACCGGCATCGGCGCGACGCCGAACAACCGCTTCGGAAACGGCTTGCAGAAGTCCGCCAGCCAGTTGTTGTAGGCGCGACACGCGGCCGCCGCGAGTTGCGGATCGGTCAGGTCGCCGTAGAGCAGCCACAGCGACGGGTAAAGGACGGCGACGTCGATGCCTTCTTCATCCATCACCTTGATGCGTGCGTACGGATCGTAGCCGCCGGGCAGGATGTCGTCCCAGGTGAGTTTGCGCGCGCGCTCGAGGTCCGAGAGTCCACCGGGCGTCATCGACGCCGCCACCGGCAGCGACGGGCGGCTGCGATTCTCATTATTGATCCACAGTTCGTCGGCGCCGTCGCGATTGCGCCTTATCTGGATCATCCGCTCGCGAAATTGCGGCTCGGCGTATTCTTCCCAGAGTGCGCGCGGCTCGACGATATGCCCGTCGGCGTCGATTATCCGGGTCATGAGCAAATCCTCCTTGAAGGCGGACTAGCCAGATCAATGACCCTGCGCGCGGGATTGTCAAGAAAATCGGTTGCGCCATTCCTCGCGCAGCACCGCGTACTGGTACTCGTCGCACCACTCGCCCTTGAACCACGCGTTGTGGAGGAAGTGCCCTTCCCTTCTCATCCCGAGCCGCTCCATCAGCGCGACGGACGGCGCGTTGCGGCAATCCGTGGTCGCGATCACGCGGTTGAGCTCGAGCGAATCGAATGCGAAGTCGATCACGGCTCGTGCGGCCTCGCTCGCCAACCCGTTCCCCTGGTATGCGCGCGCAAATGTATAACCGATTTCCCCGATTCGCGGCGTCGACCTGATAACCAGCAACGCGCAATCGCCGGCGAGCGCTCCGCCAGCTTTGACTTCGGCCGCGAATTGAAACCATTTACCCGGGATGCCGGGCCGATGCCGGCTCTGCTGCGCGATGAATTTCACCGCTTCGGTGCGCGAGATCGATTCCCATGACTGGTAGCGCGCGACCTCGCGATCGTTTCGATACGCCATAAAGCTTGTGAGGTCTGATGCGCGAAACCGCCTGAGAGTCAGGCGCGCGGTCTCGAGAGTGGTGAATGTTCCCGTGGTCACGAGCGGATACGCGGACGATCGAGAAATCCAGTTCAAGCGCGATCAGAACGCCTCACCAAAAGAAAAGGTGAAACGTATACGCAATTGCATTTCCAATCGAATCCATGACGCCGCCGGAATCGCTTGCGGATGGCGTAGGTGTCGGTGCGCTGGCCGGGTCGCGTCCTGCGTCCGAGATGGACGCGTATGGGGGAAGCGTTTCGTCGATCTCCTGGTGCTCCGTCATGCATCCCGCCGCGATCGCGATGCCAACAATCGCGGCTGCGAGAGTCGATTTCTGCTTTCCCCTCACTCGCTTCGTTGCGGCGCCCCGGCCATCACGGTATCGGCCCGGTGGCGTGGTTTCAACGCGTTTTCCCGCTGAATTACCAATTTGATAAAATTCTCGACCTCGTTGTTATCCGCGCGACCAAAAGGAATTCAAGATGGTTGTCAACCGGTCCGCACCTACAGGAACTATCGTGCCGCATCTCATCTATGAGGATGTCGGCGCTGCCATCGACTGGCTATGCGGCGCCTTCGGCTTCAAAGAGCGGCTGCGTGCTGGCGGACCGGATGGCCAGGCGGGGCACGCGCAGTTATCGATCGGCGACGGCGCTATCGTGCTCGGCCTTGCACGAGTGGGAACCGGATTCGTTTCGCCGGATCGCGTCGAGTTTCGGCCGCCGCGCCCCAACGAGGTGAGCCAGTCCCTCAGCGTGCGCGTCGACGACGTCAACCGGCACTTCGCGCATGCCCGGCAGTTCGGCGCGCGGATACTCAGTCCGCCAACCGACTACCCGTTCGGCGAGCGGCAGTACATCGCTGAGGATCTGGCTGGTCACCGATGGACGTTCTCTCAGTCCATCGCCGACGTCGATCCGCAGGAATGGGGCGCCATCGTCGTCAAGCTCGAATATTGTGAGCGACGGAAAGAGCGAGGAAATCGAGCGTCGCCGAATCTACAGAAGCGGATCGACCTGTCCAATTAACGAGGTGATCGTTGTGCCCATTACCTGGTACCCGGCGATGCAGACGATCAAGATCGTGGCGAGAATCAGCGCGTACTCTGCCATCGTCTGTCCGCTGGATAGCCGCCGAGCAAGCCGCTTTAGGTGCCATATCACGCTCATTTTGAGCACCCTTTCCGTTATCTTTGGTGTAGACCTACCTTAAATATGACAACTACGCCGCCAAAGCGCCAGTCCCGTAAAAATTGCATTGGATACCGTGCGAGCGTTTAAATCACCAAAATGCTAACCTAGCGAGCCAAAGTGCGAGAGAACGATTACCGGAATCCATATGAAAAAAATCGAACCCCGAATCGACCGGCCACGAAAACGAATCGCGAATAGATCGATTGCATCCATCGTGGCCGGCCTCCTGCTCGGCCTTGGAGTGCTCGACGCAAGCTCGCCGGTGCGCGCCGACGATTCGGTCGGCTCTGTCACCCAGGTAACTGGCAGCGCGCAGATTCAGCGCGCCGGCGCGACGCTCGCCGCTCAACAAGGGACTTCGGTCATGCTTCACGACCGGGTGATTACCGCTCCCGACGCCTCCTTAACGTTGGGATTTGCCGACGGCAGCTCGATAGCTCTCAACGGCGGTACCAGCGTCGCGATCGAAGACGTTAAGGTGGTCAACGGGCAGCCGCTGCCGAGCCGCGTGACGCTGATGAGCGGCAAGATTCATACGAACGTCCCCGACAAAACCGGGCAAGAGCACAGTATCGAAGTGGACACGCAGAGCGGCACCGCGACCGGGCCTTCGCCGAACCAATAACGCGCGGCTAGCGGCGCTGACAATCGCAGGTCTGCAAAGCAAAAGGGGAAATTTCATCAAACACTCTCGGTTTGAAGCATGTGCGGTCGCGTTCGCCGTCGTGGTGTTTGCGTTCGCGGCCGGTCACGCGAACGGAGGTAGCAACGCGAGCTCCAATGAGCCGTCGGTCCTCTTCGCGGGCGGAGTTTCCAGGAAACGCACCTTGGCGAGCGCCGAGCTGTTCGAGCCGAATCGCGGTCCTTCTGGTTCCTTTGTCGGGACCGGGCCAATGAGCACGGCGAGGGTGGGCCATACCGCCACTCTCCTGACGAACGGACGCGTTCTTATCGCAGGTGGGGCTAGCAAAGTGTTCCCCAATGGCCGAGTTTTCGCGAGTGCCGAACTCTACAATCCTTCGAAAGGACGTTTCTCCAACACTGGCGCGATGCTCGAGGCCCGCACCGGGCATACTGCAACGCTTCTGGTTGATGGTAAGGTCCTCATTGCCGGCGGCGATGATGGGACGACATCGTTGTCCACCGCCGAACTTTATGATCCAGCGACCGCGAAGTTCACTGAGACGGGCGCCATAAATTTTGCGCGGGACCAGTGTACCGCGACGCGCCTCGCGAACGGCGAAGTCCTAATCGCTGGCGGGGCTCAGCTGTTGCCAGATGGCAGCGGCAGCGTGCTGGACACTGCGGAGCTCTACGATCCCGCCACCGGCTTGTTCAGCCTGACCGGTACGATGACATCCGCACGACAGGGTCCCACGGCGACCCTCCTGCCCAACGGTCAAGTGCTGATCACTGGCGGAGTCGCCAACGTTGGAGGCGTCCTCGACTCGGCGGAGCTGTACGATCCGGTGACCGGCCAATTCAGCCAGGCCGGCCAGATGACCACCTCGCGTTACGGACACTTGGCGGCGGCGCTCGGCGACGGAGACGTGTTGGTGGCAGGCGGCATCGACGATGCGGGCTCCAGCCTCGCGAGCGCCGAAGTTTTTGTCGCCAATAGCGGCAAGTTCATAAAGGTCACGGCGATGCCGCGCGATCGCTTTTTCGTCGGCGCGACCGTACTCTCAAGCGGCAAGATTCTAATCGCCGGCGGCTATACGCAAGGCCGGTCGTCCGCTGCTTCGTTCGGCTTCAAACCGGTAAAGACCGCGCTGATTTTCGACCATGGAAGCAACACGTTCCGTTCGATCGAACCGATGACGTCGCCGCGCGGCACCTTCGCCTCGGCGGCGCTTTCGCCCGTCGCGCACTAGAATTCAACCGCGTGACCGACAGCTCACTGCGCCTTTCGGCGATTCCGGGGCTTTGGCTTTTTGTCCGGTCGTCCCGGCCCTTTGGGGGCGCGAGCTCGCTCCAGCAGACGAAGCAGGCGGTACAAGTCTCTGGCGGCCAGGCGCAACTTCTGTCCACCGCGTGTGAGCGCTCCAGAGACTGACTTGCCGAATACTCTCTCGCTCGCGACCATTTCCATTTCGAGCGCACCCTCGTCGATTGCGTATCGGAGGGTTCGAAGTTGCGAGACCAAATTGGACCGATCGATCTCGAAAACCTCGGCGGCGTCTCCTTCTAGTTGATCCAATCGCGGATCAAAGGTTTTCGGGGGAGTGGCGGTTTTCCGAATGTTCAGTTTAACCATCACGGTAGAGCACGGGGTGTGCCATGTTTTTGACCGCAAAAAATGCATGATAAACTTGGTGTACTAGCTGCTGCGCTGCAACGAACTTTCGTTGCGCCCGCCCGCACGACGACATTTCGTTGCGAAGGCAGCCTCGACTGACCGCAAACTTGCTCGGGAACGCAGACTATGGTGCATTTGAAGAGCACTACGTAGCAGGACGCCAGACAAGACATGCGCTCCGGTCTGTTCAGCGTACCGACCCTTGAAGAGCAGATAGATTCGCTCCAACCGGGCGATCACGTGTGCGCGATCTCGTCCGGCGCGCCCGTGGTCCGTTCGGTCGTGGTTCCCTTTGTGCGCCGCTGCCTTGCCCGAAACGAGATGTGCTTTTACGCAATCGGCGATCGCGCGGTTGAAGATGTGGTTGCCGAACTCACGCAAGCGGGTATCGAGGTCGAGCAGGCGAGTGAACGGGGTGCCCTCACTTTGCTCAGCAGTCGCGAATATATGCCGCTGGAGGAGTTCGACGCGTCCGGCTTCCTCGCGGTGTTCAGGGCGAGGGCGCAACAGGCTTTGAATGCCGGCTTTTCTCGCGCCGCTTTCGTAGTTGAAATGACCTGGGGGCTGGAACTCGAAGTTGCGCATCACCTTCTGATCGATTACGAGGCGCGCCTGAATACCGAGTTCTTCCCAGAGGAGCGCGCCATCGCTCTTTGCATTTACGATCGTCAGCGACTCTCTGCGGAACAGATTCAAGCCGCGCTCCGCTGCCATCCCCTGGCCATCGTCAAGGAGAAGCTTATTTCCGATCCCTACTACGAACCGCCCGAGCTGATCGGGCAGCCATCGGCAGCGGCGAGGGTCGACTGGATGATTACCCGGCTCGTTCGTTGGGCTGAAGAACGCGAGGAGCTTCGCCGCAGCCATGACCGCCTTCGCGCGCTGATTGAAAATGCGACCGACGGTATCACGGTCGTGGACGCCGAGGGACGGATGGTCTACGAAGGACCTTCGTCGCAGCAGTTTGGTTACAAGCCGGAGGAGCTGGTGGGACACTATGCCACGGACTTTATGAGCCTGGAAGATACTGCTCCGGTGGTCGATAAAATCCGCCGCGCGATCGAAAATCCGGAAGAAATTCAGACCATACGCGTGCGTGTCCGGCGCCCCGACGGCTCATTCGTCGACGTCGAGGCGGTTGGCAGACGATTGCAGGACCCGGGCGATCCTCCATACGTCGTCTTCAATTGGCGCGATATCAGCGAGCGGGTTCAGTTCTACGATAGGCTGCGCGAGCGCCTCGAGTCGGAGAATGCGTATCTGCAGGAGGAGGTCAGAGCGGCCTCCGGCAACGGCACAATCCTCGGTAAAAGTGCCGGAGTGCACCGCGTGCTCGAGCAGATCGAAATGGTCGCGCCGACCGATGCCTCCGCACTTATCGTTGGCGAGACCGGCGTCGGCAAGGAACTGGTGGCCCGCGCCATCCATGAAAGGAGCCTGCGGCATGACCGTCCACTGGTTAAGATCAACTGCACCGCAATCCCGCGGGAGCTGTTCGAGAGTGAGTTTTTCGGCCATACCAAGGGGGCGTTCAGTGGCGCTTTAAGAGATCGAATCGGCCGTTTTCAACTGGCCGACGGCGGCACTCTTTTTCTGGATGAAATTGGCGAGCTGCCGCTGGCGATGCAGCCCAAGTTGCTGCGGGTTCTGCAGGACGGCGAATTTGAACCGGTCGGCATCGACCAGACGCGGCGCGTCGACGTCCGCATTATCGCGGCGAGTAATCGCGACCTTAAAAGCCTGGTCCGCGCGGGACGGTTTCGCCAGGACCTCTACTACCGGCTGAGCGTGTTTCCGATCGAGGTGCCGCCGCTGCGCGAGCGCAAGGACGACATTCCATTACTCGTGAAGCATTTCCTCGAGGCGGCCTGCAAGCGTTTCAGTCGCTGCGGTCTGCATCTTACCGCGAGCCAGCTCCGGCAACTACAGAATTACGATTGGCCCGGGAACGTCCGCGAGCTGCAGAACGTCATCGAGCGGGCGGTGATTACCTCTCACCTGGGATCGCTCAGGCTCGATATTCCAGCCCCCGAGTCAAGGTCGCACGCGCCGGCGGCCACTCGCTCCAAATCAGGCGAAGAGTCTGAAGTGATCTCAGACAAGGAGATGACCCGCCGCATGCGCGACAACATGGTTGCCGCATTGAAACGCAGCGGTGGCAGAATCTATGGCCCCGGCGGCGCCGCGGAGCTCCTCGGCATCAGGCCGAGTACGCTTAGCACGCGCGTCAAAAAGCTCGGTCTCAAGTAATTGGAGATTGGGCACGTTACGCTTTGCGCGCGGCCAAAACCACTTTCTCCTTGTCCTTCAAGAGTACGTCGACCGATTCGAAACCGGCGTTCTTCAGCAGCCGACTCCACTCTTGATCCGGCAGGCCTCGGTCGCCGATGAGAGTCGGCTCTCGGCTGCCAAGCATTTTGCTGTGATCGTAGCCCAGGAGTTCATTCGCGCGCGTCCAGAATCGCTCCCAGGTTCGCTCTTCGTCGGGCGCCAGGGATGCGAGCGCCGCTTCCGTGCGGGCTGGCTCAAGGAACAGAAAAACTCCGCCTCGACGAAGCAACTGAGCTACGTCCGCAAACAGTTCCGACAACCTTCGAACGTCAAACCAGTGCAGAGCGTAGGCTGTCGTCACTACGTCATAGTTGCCGGCCAGACCGACGTGCCAATCGGCCTTCCACATGTCACGGATATAAGTGTCTCCAGGAATGCCCTCGTGTCGGTTGAATGCCATGCACAGCGACAGCAGAAACAGGTCGCGGTCAACGCAATCCACGCGAGCTTTAGGAAAGCGAGACCGAATTGCGCGCCCGACATCGCCGGGACCGCAACACATATCCAGTACCAGCGGGCTCTCATCCGGATCGAACGGAAGAGCCGCTGCCATCAGCTCCAGACAGGCGCGCTTCGACGGACCCTGTGTAGCCCACCATAGTTGAAGCCATTCGTCGAGGTCCTGATCGCGTAACCTCTCGGCGATCTCACCCTGCGAAAGCGGCCAGTCCGCCACGAACCGTTCCCCCCATTTGGATTTTTACTCGCGTCTTCTGCATCGATATCTATTTCGGCCTCCGGCGTAAGGCAATCCTATAACGGCCTTTCCTGATACTGGGTGCAGGGGTCACCCCTGCTGAAACCCACCGCGGGTTTCACATTACGATTTCGCGATGGCCTCAATCGCGATCGCATGCTCTACTCAGTCCTATCCTCGGAGGCGTGCATCGCATGGATGTCACCAGAATTCCGCCCGGCCGCAACCCGCCCGATGAAATCAACGTGCTGGTGGAAATTCCACAAGGCGGAGTTCCGGTGAAGTACGAGCTCGACAAGGCGTCGGGCGCGCTGTTCGTGAATCGTTTCCTGCATACCGCGATGTACTATCCGGCCAACTACGGATTCATCCCGAACACGCTGTCCGAAGACGGCGATCCGTGCGACGTGCTTGCGCTGTCGCAGGTGCCGGTCGCGCCCGGCGCGGTCATCAGATGCCGTCCGGTGGGCGCGCTGTTGATGGAAGACGAGAATGGCATCGACGAGAAAATTCTCGCGGTGCCGGTCGACGAATTAAATCCCTACTTCGACGGAATCGAGAACTACACCGACCTGCCGCCGATCATGCTCGACCAGATCGATCACTTCTTCCGCCACTACAAGGATCTCGAGAAGGGCAAATGGGTGAAGGTCGGCGGATGGGTGGACCGCGATGCGGCCGCCAAGCTCATCCTCGAAGCAATCGCGCGCGTCCACACGAAGTAAGTTGTTTCCGGACTGACTACTGGCTCACTTCGCCGGGTGATTGTGCCAGCGGCACCAACTGCGCGATGTCGCACTGGATCAGCGCCTGGATCTTGTTGTCGATCTGATAGAACCGCGTCACCTTCACCTGCGAGATCACCGCGCGAAACTGCGGAATGAATTCCTTCTGCACGTCGAGGCGCGCCTGCTGGATTGCTATCACCTCGTCGAGTTTCTTGGCCGCGGCGGCGTCAGTGAAGTTATTGTAGTTCTTGGCGAAATCTTTGAGCTCTTTGACGTGGCGATCTTCGATTCTGTCCATCTTCGCTTCGTACGCATCGTAAACCGGCCAGAACTTGGTCGCTTCATCAGTCGTCAGATTCATGTTGGCGCCGACCGTTGCCTTGCGCTGCGCGCGGGCCGCCGCGATATCGAGTTGCTTCTGCGAGGTTTGCGCCAGGGCCGGCGTCCCCAAGCCGACGGTACCAACCACCAGCGAAGCTATGGTGAAACTTGCGAGAATAGTCTTTAGGCTCATCGATTCGGTTCTCCTGAGTTATGGCGTCAGCAAGGACCGCAGGATGGTGCTGGATTAGGAGATCATAGTCAAGTGATATTAATCCGGAGCGCTGACTCATAGCGCTCGTATTGCATTTAGCTAAGCAAAGTGCGAGTTTCCTTCGACTGGGCAATCAAACTTGAGGATTTCGCCGCGGGGATCCGGCCGACCGGAACCGAAAGCCTCACCATAGAACGGAGGAGACAATGAATTCGAAAGCACGAGGAATGGTAATCGCACTGGGGTTGGCGGTGGTATTGGCCGCGGGCGCACAGTCGGCACGGGCCCAGGGCGCGGCACCGGCGCCGGCGGCATCCAGTGGAGGAGCGACGGTTCGGGCAGGATACCTGACTTGTCATGTCGCGTCGGGATGGGGCTTTATTTTCGGCTCATCGCGTAAGTTACAGTGCGCGTATGCACTGCAGCCGGGTTACACCGAGTATTACACCGGTTCGATCACGAAGTTCGGTGCCGATATCGGATACCTTCAGTCGGGCGTAATTCTTTGGGCGGTTCTCGCCCCGACCACCAACCTGGGCCAGGGTGCTCTTGCGGGTCATTACGGCGGCGCGACTGCGAGCGCAGCAGTCGGAGTCGGTGCGGGCGCGAACGTACTGGTCGGAGGCTTCAACAGCTCGATCGCGTTGCAGCCGGTTTCTGTCGAAGGACAGAACGGCCTGAACGTCGCGGCGGGCGTTGTCGCAATGAACTTGACGTTCAACAAGGAGAAGCCGGCCAAGAGCACTCCGTAGCCAGCAACCTACTTGAGTCTTGTGTATAGCGGGGGCGGCCTCGAGGCCGCCTCCGTTTTTCTTTTCAGAAAGACTCCTATGCGTTGGCTGGATTGACACTGGCACGGGGATGCTTGATGATGCTGCGAGCAGTTTTCTTCAGTTTAGTCGAGTAAATATTTCTTCTGTCCGCGGGGGACAATCTATTGAACGCTACAAAGGTGGGGATTCTCTCCACGGTTCTGTTCGGCTTGATCGCTACCACATCCGCGCACGCTGCCAGCCTCAAGCTGAAGATTAATCCGAAATCATTGCCGTTCGGAAAGGTGGAAGTGGATATGGTGTCGGCGCCGAAGACCCTTACGTTGTCGAACCTGAGCGGGGCTTCGGAGATCGCTATCGCGTCGATTCAAATAGCGAGCGGCCCCTTCGTGATTGGCACCGACAACTGCTCGGGCGCGACGCTGGCGCCAAAAGGCTCCGCCTCGTCGTCCTGCACGATAAGCGTGACATTCAATCCGGCCAGCGCGAGCAACCCGAAGGGAACCAAGGAGAGCGGAGCACTGACGATCACCGATAGCGCCACCTCTGATGACGCTACCTCCTCGAAAAGTCCACAACCCGTCAAGCTGACGGGGACAGCTTTCGGCATCCCGACTGCAGGTCCCGCTGAATGGTCCATGTTCCAGCATGATCTGTCGCACACCGGCTTGAGTCAGTTCAGCACCGCGGCTGACACCGGCACACTGAAGTGGAGCTTCGCAACCGGCGAGACAATCTTTAATTCCGCCCCAGTAATTGGACAGGACGGCACGATCTACATTGAAGCTCAAGGGAAACTCGACTCCGGCCGGCTGGTTGCCGTAAATTCGAATGGAACCAAGAGGTGGAGCCTCATCGGCGCTGGCGCGATTCTCTCTACGCCGGCAATTGGCGCGGACGGCGCCATTTACAGTAAAGATGCCAAGAGCCACCAGCTGGATGCCGTGAATTCGGATGGAACCAAGGAGTGGAGTTTCACCGCCGCCGGCGTCGTGACCTCCTCGGCGGCGATCGGCGCGGACGGCACCATTTACTTCGGAGACACTGACTTCGACCGGTCGGGCGACCAGGTCGCCAGCGAACTGTACGCGGTTAATCCCAACGGTTCGCAAAAGTGGAGTTTCCACACCGGTTTCGGCGTGAGCTCGTCACCGGCAATTGGCGCGGACGGCACCATTTACTTCGGGTCCAACGACAGCAACCTCTATGCGGTGAATCCGGACGGCACCGAAAAGTGGAGCTTCCTAACCGGCAACCAAGTCGAGTCTTCCCCGGCGATCGGCCCGGATG
>JBAWCX010000206.1:0-13551 GCA_049590495.1 Binatus sp. (SeqCode) | reverse complement strand
CACTTGGACTTGTCGATCGGATCGATCGCGCCGACGCGGTGGATCCATCGGACGCGATGCTGCGGGTGGCGCGCGCGTTCCCAGGGGCCGACAGCGCGAAGATCCGATGGATTCATGCGGCAATCGAGGACGCTCCGCTCGATCCGCCGTACGGGCTAATCGTTGCAGCGTCGAGTATCCACTGGATGAATCTCGATCGAACGATGCCGCGCTTTGCCGACGCACTTGCCGACGGCGCGATGCTGGCGGTCCTCGACGGCGATGCTCCCGTCGATGCGCCGTGGGAGCGTGAGGAGACGGCGTTCATGATCGACTTCCTGGAAGCACGCGAGGGGCGGCGTCCGAGCTGGTGGAAGACTGTACGTGAGCGATTAGCTGAGCCGGTGCTGGTCCATGCGGGGTTCGAGCGCCTCGGGCATCAGATCACGGTGCCGGTCGCGTTCTCGCAGAGCGTCGAGGACTATCTGCGCTGCCAGCATTCGCGCGCGACCTGGTCTGAGGATCACCTTGGTGAGAAAGCATCAGGCGAATTCGACGCCGCGATGACGGCAATCCTGAACCGCTACGCTCGCGACGGGACGCTGACGTTCGAAGTGCAGACGCGAATCGAGTGGGGGCGAGTGATTGGCGTGCGCAGTTGATCCCTGATACTGATTCGCGATATCAAGTGCTAGATCGCTCTCTTCGTCGCGCAAGCCACTTCTTCCGGAGGGTACAACTGCTATGCGGCACGGCGGATGGTACCAGATAGCCTTTGAGAAAGACCTGAACTCAGACCTCACCTCGGTCAGCACGGGCGACCGCAGACTATTGTGCGTGCGCAGGGCGGGCGGCTTCGACGTTTACGACGCCGTGTGCCCGCATCGCGGCGCAGACCTCGGGGTGGGCGGCAAGCTGGGGGAGGGGTGTGTTATCTGCCCCTACCACGGTCATCGGATCGCGCTCGGGACGGACAACGGCGCCGAGTTCAAGGTCCGTAAATATCCCTCGA
Source organism: Binatus sp. (SeqCode) (assembly GCA_049590495.1). Taxonomy (GTDB): domain Bacteria; phylum Desulfobacterota; class Binatia; order Binatales; family Binataceae; genus Binatus. The sequence continues at coordinate 12,560 of JBAWCX010000206.1, read as the reverse complement.
TTGCGGTCGGCGGCCTGCTGTTCGCGCTTATCGGAGACTTCGAACAAGGTGCGTTGCCGCGGATGCTCGACTACTTGAACCGCACGCATCGGATCTTCCCAGGGTTCGAGAAGTCGATCCGCATCGCGCCCGAAATGGTAATCGAGAACGCATTCGACTGGGCGCACTTCCCTCCCGTGCACGACGTTCTCAAAGTGACCTACGGCCAGCCGCGGATAGAGGACGGTGTGTTCACGGCAGAACTCACGCTGCGAGTCGGACCGTCGATGTGGCAGGGCACCGATGACGGCACGCATGACGACGATGGCAGCACCTGGGTCGAGGTGCCGCTGCTGGCGCGCGCTTACAGCCCGTGTCTTACGATTACTCAGGTCGCGATCGGCGGTGGCGACCATCCACACTTCGTGATCGCCGGCGCGGTGCCGCGGAGCGACGGAACGTCGACGGTCCGTTTGTCGGTCGCGCTGCCGCTTAACGACGATGGCTCCGCGCCGACAAAAGATATGGCCGACATCATCCTGCAATTCGAGAGCATGGGTCTCGAACAAGACCGGCCGGTGTGGGAAGCCCTGGCGGTCGACGCACGACCGCGCTACACCGACGAGGATTCCAATGTGCTGGCCTTCCGCCAGTGGTGTAACCGCTACAGCCTCGAGCGTATCGGCGTGGGCGCACATCCGGCGGCGCGGGATCGCACGCGCGCGGACAGGTCGTCGCTCGAAGAGGGGGAGGCCTAGTCAGACCGCGCGAAGTTTGTCGCCCGGCCTTGCACCGCGCGCGCGCCCGCCCGCGAGACCAGCAGCCGAGATGCCGTTGGCGGCGAGCACGCGACGCAACTCGAGCAGAACCGGAGAAATCTCGCGGTTCCAGTCTCCGCCCTGCGCATCATGCGCCTGTTGTTCGTGCTCGACCGCCAGCCGGTCCTGGGTAAAGACCGACTCCGCGAAGTAGCGGATTACCGGCCACGCGAGCAGCAGCAGGCCCGGAATTTTGGGCCGCCGAATCATCAGCAGGCCAAAGCTACGGTTGCGCTGCTGCTGGGCGTCCATCGGAACGTACGATGCCCACAATCGAATCGCGGGTATCTCCGAATGCGCACGGTAGACCGTCAGCCCTTGATGCGGGTAGTCGGTTCGGATCGTCATCAGCTCGTAGTCGCGCTCGACCGCCGCGGTTTCATCCTTGCCGCCCATCACCAGAAAGTCGGCGCCGACATGCTGCTTGCCGCCCTCGAACTTGTAGCGCGCCTCGACCCACGTATCGCCCGCGCGATAGTCGATCATCATTGGTTGGATGCTGCCCATCAGGCTGCGATGGAGGAACTGATGGTTCATATCCATCAGGTTCTCGTGCATGAAAGTGTAGTGACACTTTACTTCGCGCGAGAAATACATCGTGCCGTAGTCCGGCGATGAAAACTCCGGCAGCTCGGGAAGCGGCGCGCGATCTGCCATCTCCGCCGCGCCCGTGAAAATGAAGATAAGTCCGTAAGCCTCGCGGCACGGGTATGAACGCACGCCGCGCGCCTCGGGCGGAATCCGTCCGCCGTCGGCCAGGTATGGAATCCGGGCCAGCTTGCCTTGAGTGTCGTAGCACCAGCCGTGGTAGCAGCACTTGAGCTGCTTACCATGGACGACGCCGAGATGGAGCGGGACCTGGCGATGTGCACAACGATCTTCGAGTGCGAACACCGTGCCAGTGTCGGTCCGCGCGAGAACGACGGGCTCGCCGGCGAAGCTTACCGCGAGGGTCGCACGCGGCTTCAACTCGCGCGCGAGCGCGACCGGATACCAGAAATCGGGATCGATCCCAATAGCGCGCAGGTCAGGCAGGTTGTCACGACGCTCAGGCAGTTCCATTTGCGCTTTCCGTCCGCACAGGCGAGTTCGAGGAGTGCAACTCGAACGGGAATTCGCTTCCAGTTTCTGCCGGAGATCCCGACGCGGGGATTTCCGTTCAACACGCTTACGATCGAATTACTCAACTCCGCTCAGCAGTGCAAGAGGGCGTGACCACGGTGTAGACGCGAATGGTCCGGGAGAGAGCGAAATCGACCGCTGGATCAGCAATCTGAGGTGGACTCTCGAAAGCAATTTATTGAGTAGCCAATACTCGTTTGAGTCAGCACGTTTTTCGAGGTTGAATAGAGTCGCCGTCGTCTTCCACACGAAACACTGCGAATAGGAGTTAAGTCTATGGAACGAAAAGTTGCAGACGTAATGTGGGAGATGCTGGCGAAGGCCGGCGTCAAACGCTGCTATGGCATCGTCGGAGACGCGCTGAATCCGGTGATCGACGCGCTCCGGCGTAACGGCGAGATCGAGTTTATTCATGTTCGTCACGAGGAATACGGTGTCTTCGCCGCGGTCGCCGAATCCTACCTGAGCGGGAACCCGGTGGCGGTTTGCGGAACAGCCGGCCCTGGCGTTACGCATCTCTTCAACGGACTGATGGACGCGCGCAAGGAGGGAGCCGCAGTAATCGCCATCGCCGGCGATGTCGAGACCCGTCTCATCGACACCGCCGCGCTCGAAGAGCTGAACCCATATAAATTTTTCGACACCGCGTGCCTCTACGTCGGGCGGGTCGTCAACCCTGAACAGGTGCGGGCCGTGGTCACGACCGCGATTATGACGGCCGTTGTCGACAAGGGACCGACGCTGATCTCGATGCCTGGCGACATCGCAGCGGCCAAGGCGCCGGACCATTCTGCTCACGCCTTCACGGCCGCCGCTCTCCCCGTTATGCGTCCAGCCGACCCGGATCTCGACAGGCTGGCCGAGATGATCGAAGGCGCGAACAAGGTGGCGATTTTCGGCGGCGACGGATGTCGCGATGGGCGGGACGAGGTGCTGCGGCTCGCGGCCACGCTGAAGGCGCCTGTCGGATTCTCTTTTCGCGGCAAGCAATGGCTCGAGCATGACAATCCCAATGCCGTCGGGATGACCGGGCTGCTCGGCTACGGCGGAGCATACAAGGCCATGCACGAAGCCGATCTGTTGCTGATGCTCGGCACCGACTTTCCGTTTTCGGAATTTCTTCCCGGCGACAAGGTTAAGAAGGTGCAGATCGACAAGAACGCGAAGCACATAGGACGGCGAACCGCCGTTGATTTGGCGCTGGTCGGCGACATCAAGACTACCGTCGCCGCGCTGCTCCCCAGAGTCCGCGAAAAGACTGACAGCACCTTTCTCGAAAGGCATCTCGCCGAGACGCGCTCGTTCCACGAACTTCTGCAGCATTACGTCGTGAAAGGGCCGGGAATAAAACCGATACGTCCGGAATTCCTGGCCGCGACACTGAGCGAGCTGGCGGCCGACGACGCGATGTTCTTCGCGGACACAGGAACCGCCTGCATCTGGCTGGCGCGGCATGTGAAGGGCGGCACGAACCGGCGGCTCTTCGGATCGTTTTCATGGGCTTCGATGGCCAATGCCGCTCCCAACGCATTCGGTGCCCAACTCGCATACCCAGGCCGCCAGACCATCGCGCTGTGCGGCGACGGAGGATTCACGATGCTCGACCTCGGCGACCTGCTGACGCAAGTGCAGCGGAAGACGCCGGTAGTCCAGATCATCCTCAACAATGAATCGCTCGACTTCGTCAACATCGAGCAGCAGGAAGCCGGCATTGTCCCATTCGGCGTCGATTTCAAGAACCCAAATTTCGCCAAAGTTGCCGAAGCGATGGGCGCGAAGGGCATCCGCATCGAAGAGCCGGGCGACGTGAGAGAAGGTCTCGCCGCGGCGCTCTCACACAAGGGCGGTCCAGTCGTGGTGGACGCAGTAGTCGATCCCTACGCACTGTCGTTGCCGGCGCATGTTCCGTTCCATGTGGCCGAAAGCTTCACCCTCAGCCTCGCCAAACAGGTGCTGACCGGAAAGATGGATTCGGTGATCAAGACGATCGAACGCAACATCCGGCTGATCTGACCAGCTGGGAAGGGGAACCAACCTTAGGAGGACGAGAGGCAGAAGTTACGCGAGCGCGTGGGGATAGGTGGCTGTGAGCGCCGGCATCTCGATGCCTAGCTGCTCGCAGCGGCGGGATAACATCGTCACATACAGCTCGGCCAGTTCCTGGTTGTCGCGGGATTTCAGGCCGTAGCGGATGCAATCGTAGGTGAAGCCGGTGCCGGGCGGGCCGAAGAAATTCACGGCGCGCGGGATCCATCGGCGCAGAGCGGTGTTGACGGACAGGACGCCGAAGCGCTCGACGGCGTCGCCGAGCTGCCGCGACGCGAAGATCTCATGGTCCGCTTCCTCGTCGAGAATAATCTCAGCGGCGCGCGCGTGCGGCGTGTAGCTGGACTCCTTGTAATTTTCGCCGATCATTATGAGCCCGGTGGTGTCGAGGCTCAGCGACGCCATCAGGAGGTCGAGCTCGCCTTCGGCCTTGGCGGCGAAGTAACAGGGCGCGTCGAATGACGGCGCCTTGAGCACCGCGATCATCGAGCGGTCGGCGGCTTGCTGGCTGACGCCGAGATCCTCGAGCGCCCGGTAGATGAGCCGGGCGTGTTTCTTTTCTTCGTCGAAGTTCTTCTCGACGATCGGGCGCAGGTCGGGATTGTCGAGCGTCGAGAGCGCGCGCTGGTAGCCGAGTGCCGTGAGCTTCTCGGCCATCGCATGCGCGGCGAGCAGGCGGATCAGCACCTTGGTGTAGTGCGAATCGACGCGGCCCTCGTTGAGGGCCGCGGCGTTCAGCGATCGCGGCGGGAACTCGCGCCGGACCGGCATCGCTGGTTACCTCAACGGCTCGCGGCGCGCGAGGGCAGCATGACGGTGGCGGAGCCGGGGGTGGTCTTCTCGCCCTTGGCGTTCTCGAGCCAGATTTCGCAATCGACCAGGTTGTAGCCGCCGTCGGTGTATTTTTTGGAGACCTTGCCGCGCGCGACGACCTTGGTGCCGGGCTGATCCATCCCGCGATACTGCACGCCGAGCTTGCGCAGCCATCCGAGCTCGCCGGCGAAGTCGGTCATCAGGTGGCCGAGGAACGCATTCTTCAACGCGCCGTGCAGGATAACGCCGGGGAGGCCGTTGCCGAGCGCGAAATCCTTGTCGTAGTGGATCTGATAGAAGTCGCCCGACGCGCCAGCGTACCGCACGAGCTGCTGGGTGGTCGGATTCTTTTCGAGCGGGCCGATCTCGGCGCCGACTTCGACATCTTCGAAATAAATTTGCTTCGCCATCGTGAGTATCCCTTCGAGTAACTCTAGTAACGGATTCCGGTCGAGCGTTGAACGACGCAGACCTCGCCGTGCTGGTTGGTGTAAGTGGTCTCGACGACCGTGAAAACCATCGGGCCGAGGCGGCCGGCCGCCTCGCGCAAATCGACGAGCTTGGACTGCACGGTGATGCGGTCGCCGGGGCGAATCGGCACGAAGTACTCCCAGTCCGAGCCGCCGTCGAGGCCGCGGAAGGCCGGTATGTCGAGTTTGATGTCGGGAATCGGCGAGCCCATCGAGCGGCAGAAGGTAGGCGGCGCGATCATGCCGCCGAAGCGCGTCTGGCGCGCGTCGCGCTCGCTGTTGAAGATCGGATTGCGATCCTCGATAGCCTCGGCGAAGCGGCGAATCGCGCCGCGCTCGACGTCGTAAGTGCGCGGCTCGGAGACTTTGCCGATTTGCTTGCGAGCTTCGTCGGTAACGTATTTGTTCGCCATCTTTTCAGTGTCCCTTCCGTACGTTTCGAGCTGCTTGCAGTCGATTCTGCTTGCAGTCGATTCTGCTTGAGCCTGTATTACCACAGGCGCGCGCGACGGGTATAACGCCACGCGCTCCAGATGGACTATGATGAACTGCCGATAAAGATTTCTCGCGGAGGATCTCAACATGGCGAAGCTCAGCGCGGAACAAATCGCAGAGAAGCTGAAGTCGATTCCCGGATGGGAGTACAAGAACAACGCCATCAGCAAGATGTTCAAGTTCAAGGAATTCCTGCACGGCATCGAGTTCGTGCAGAAGGTCGCCGAAATCGCCGAGGCCGCCGACCATCATCCCGACATCACGATCAACTACACCCGCGTGACGTTCACATGCTCGACGCACGATGCGGGCGGAGTGACGGACAAGGACTTCAAGCTGGCGGACAATATCGAGATCACGTTCAAGGATCGCGACGCGTAAGGGCAGGGCTCGAGTCACCAGCGGCTGCGGACCTGCCCGCCCAGTTCAAGCAGATCCAATTCGGCTTCCAACACCTGAAACGCCGCTTCTCCGATTACACCCGTAGCCCTGAGGGCAATCAGCCTCTCGCGCGCGGCGGCTCTGGCCGCGATGTACAGCGCAACCTTGGCTTGATGCTCGCTCTCGGAGCGTCCGCTGGAGCCGTCGATTTGCCGCAATACTTCCGCGTATTCACGACGAACGATCTGCACAACGTCGTTGTCGTTGTCGCCACTGTCAATGCTTTCGAGCGCGGCTTTGAATATTTCCACGCGGCCGGCTCGGACCTCGTTGTCGACCGGTGAGTCGTCCTCTATTCCCAACATCATCACGAGTGCCCGAAGCGTGAGACCCTGCACTACCAGAGTGCCTAGCACTACCGCGAAAGATGTCAGCACTATCAGGTCGCGATAAGGAAAGGCCGGCGCACCGCTGGATCCGTCGGGCAGCGCGAGCCCGGCGGCGAGGGTCACGATACCGCGCATCCCGCACCATGAGGCCAGCATGCTCCGCTTGAACGGCGGCACTGCCAGCGTCTGCGGAGTGTGCCTTCCCAGGATGCGGCGTGCAATCCGCAGCGAGAGGTTATAGATCATCAACCAACCGGTTCGTGCGAGGATGACCGTCATCAGGATCGCTGTCGCGAAGACAACGTAGTGAACGTGATGCGCACGATCCAACCGATCCATGATCGGTCCGATTTGCAGACCTGCCAGAATGAACGCCAACGCATTGAGCACGAAGACCGCCAAATCCCAGACGGCGTAGGAGGGGACGCGGACCGCGGCGGGCAGCCGAATCGACGAACGGCGCGATGCAACTACGGCAAACGTCACCACCGTGAGCACGCCCGACAATGCCAGCCGATCCGCCAGGATCCAAATTCCGAATGCGCCGACGAATTGCATGACGATCGAGCTGGGCACATCCGAAAAACGACTCACGATGTTCGCGTAGGTGAACGCAGACAGTGCTCCCATCGCGATGCTGCCGACCAGGACAAACGCCAGGGTCGATGCCACCGCCATTGTGTTGTTGTTGCCGGTGTGCGCGACCGCCGCGCCGACAGCCAATCGATAGATGAGCAGTGCGCTGGCGTCGTTCAGGAGACTCTCATCCTCGAGGATCGCGACGAGGCGATGGGGCAGCCTTACTTCCTTCCGAACTGCGGTCGCGGCCGCGGCGTCGGGTGGCGCGACCGCGGCGCCCAACGCGATAGCCGCCGCCCACGGCATACCGGGGACGAGCCAGCGCGCGACGAGAGCGACGGCAGAGGTAGTCAAAGCCACCGCAACAAAAACCAGGCCGAAAACGGGTATCCAGTTCTCGCGGAGATCGCGCAGCGAACTGTCAAACGCTGCGTTCATGAGCACCGGCGCTACGAACAGGGCAAGCGCCAGATCGGGCTGCAGTGAGATTCGCGGACCGTGCGGCAGAAGCGCGACGATCACTCCGCCCAGCGCAAACAGTGACGGTGAGGGAACCTTGATCCGGCGCGCGAGCGCGGCCAGCAGCACGGCACCCACGAGCAGCGACAGAGTCCACAGCAGAATGCTCATCAGTCCGCGTTATACGTCAGCGCGACTTCCAAATCGAATATTTCGGCGGCCAGGTACCGTGACCGCCCGGATATTTAGCATGCATTACGCTTTCGATGCGGAACTCGAACGGGAGTTCGTCGTTGGTGCTGGTCATCCCGCGGCCGACGAGGTCGGCGCGAACGGCGTCGGCGATGGCCGCGCTGTCGATAAACATCGCGCGCCCCATCACGAGGAACTCATCGTCGACGTCGACGGGAGGAAAGGTGTGCAGCGCATAGCGGCCGTCGCGACGCAGGTCAGCTCGCTTGGGCGTGGGACCGATCAGCGCGTAGAGGTGGCCGTCGACGATGGTTGGGCAAATCGGATGCAGTCGTGGCGCGCCGTCTTTTCGCAGCGTGGCGAGGAACGCAAGTCCAACGCCGAATTGATAGAGCATTTTCCTTCCCGCAGCCGCGATGTCGGGCGCGTCAGTTTCAAATTCGCTCCAGGTCGCCATTGATTCGTCCTCCTTGAAGCGACCTATTTTCGCTATTTCTTCGCTTATGTCAAGCCAGCTTCCTGCGCATCGCCTTGCTCGCTTCGGTCTTTATGACAATGACCCACCGACGGGAATGGGAGATGCGCGGACTGCGCGCTCGAAGGCCCAACTACGAATGTGATTGATCTGTTCCTTCATGGTGCGCGCCAGCGGAACCAACTCACCAGCGGCCCGGAAGAGATCCTGCTCGGTAACCTCATGGTCCTGGAGCCTCGCCTTGGTCAGCGCCGATACTACAGTCTGCTCGATCTCGGCACCGGTCCAGCCTTTTGTGAAGGCCGCGAATCGGTCCAAATCAAACTTGGCTGGATCGATTCCTCGGCGGCTGAGATGAATCTTCAAGATGTCGACCCGTTCGGCAACCAGCGGCAGGTCAACAAAGAAGACCTCGTCGAAACGCCCTTTGCGAATCATCTCGGCAGGAAGAAGGTCGATTCGGTTTGCGGTGGCGGCGACAAAGAGCCCGCGCGTCTTCTCCTGCATCCAGGTCAGAAAGAACGCGAAGATCCTGCCTTGCTCGCCGCCTGGATCCCCCGAGGTAATCCCCATTTCAATTTCGTCGAACCAGACCACTGCGGGCGCCAAATCTTCGAGCGTCTTGCAGGCCTGGACGAATGCTCCCTCGGGCTCGCCATGCCTGCCCGAGAAGACCTCGATCATGTCGATTCGATAGAGAGGAAGCTCGAAGTGCGAGGCGATGGCTTTGACGCACAGGCTCTTGCCACAGCCGGGGATGCCCATTACGAGGAGGCCCTTGGGCACTATGTCGTTGCTCAGGCTCTCGCGAAGTTGAAACAGTTTACGACGCTCCACCAGCCACTCCTTGAGCTTCTCCAGGCCACCGACCTCACCGATGCTGGTGTTGTCGGCAACGAACTCGATGACGCCGCCGCGGTTAACCAGGAGCCGCTTTTCCTCGAGCATGGCCGGCAACGACTCGGCATCGAGGCCTCGACCCGCAGCCAAGGCCCGGCGCACCGCGTGGCGCGCCTCCTGGAGCGTTACTCCCTGCAGGGCGCGCGCGAACTGGTTCAGGTTTGCCTCGCTTGTGTCGGTTCTGATGCCGGACGCCGAGAGTTGTTGCGCCTCGCCGCGCAGGAACTCGGCCAGTTCGACGAGATCGGGCGGCCGCAGCTCGAGATACAGCAGGTCCCGCTCGACTTCCTCAGGGACGAATTTCACCGGCGAACTGATGACTACGAACTTCCGTTGATCGAAACAGCTTTCGTAGAGGTCTCGAAGACCGCGCCTGATCTCGGGCGATTCGCGCAGGGGCTCGTGAAAGTCCTTGAGATGGAAGATGGCGGCATCCTTGTGAGCGGCGACGAAGTCCAGCGCTTCACGAGGTTCGAGAGTGCCGGCCTGGGCCACGCCGTCATCGCGGAGCAATCCTTGCGTGAGGCTCCAGGTCCAAACGGGCACCGGAGAGGACGGCTGTAAGGCACGGCCGACCTCCTGCAACAGCCTTCCGATTCGGTGCTCTTCGGAAGAGCGGATGTAGGTGAGCGGCCGTCCCGATTGGAAGGCCTCGCGCAGCATCTTTGCCGCGCGGCTCTCAACCGGCTGAGAATTTGTGGAATCATTCGAATTTGTAGAATCATTCATAGAGCAATCGCGAGCGTCGCAAACCTGTGCTCGACTCCTTCGGACAAACAATTCTAACGCGCGACGAGGTAGCCGGGCGAGTCACCGTGTCAGGCGTCAATTCCGCGTTCAACTCTTGCGCGGGACGAAGTATTGGGTGCCGGGGCCGGCGCGATCGATCTCGCGGATCAGCTCGCCCAAATCTTCTGGATTGGCGACGAAGTCGATCTCCGAGGTGTCGACGACCAGCAGCGGCGCTTCGTCGTAGTAGAAAAAGAAATCGCGGTAGGCCGACGAGACGCGCTCCAGGTAGTCGAAGCTGATGTGGCGCTCGAAATCGCGATTGCGCTTGCGGAGCCGCTCGGCGAGCACCTCGATAGTCGCGCGCACGTAGACGACGAGGTCGGGTTTGGCCATCTCGGCGTCGAGCAGCTTGTAGACGTTGTCGTAGAGCTTGAGCTCGTCGGGCGCGAGGTTCATCGCGGCGAAAATTTTATCCTTGGCGAAGAGATAGTCGGCGACGGTGGCCTGCGTGAAGAGATCCTGCTGATTCAGCTCGCGCTGCTGGCTGTGACGGGTGAGCAGAAAGTACAGCTGGGCGGGAAATGCGTACTTGTCGGGATCAGCGTAGAAGCGCGGCAGGAACGGATTGTTGTCGGCGTCCTCGAGCATCAGGCGCGCGCCCAATTCGCGCGCGAGCGCCTGCGCGAGGCTCGTTTTGCCAACCCCGATTGGCCCTTCCACCGCGATATAGCCGCGCCGCCGCATCGGCGTAGATTGGCGCCTCAGCTCATCTCACTTGCGATGCTTCTTGGCCAGGTCGCGGAGTTTGCGAACCTGGTCGTCGGGCGCGCCGCCGCGCTCTTCCAGGTCGGCGGCGGTGTCGTAGTCGGGCGGAGTCCTGGTCAGATAGACCTGCGCCAATTCGATATTGGCGACCTTGTCGTCGGGATAGATGCCAATCACGTCGTTGAAGAGCTTGAAGGTCGCGTCGGGGGTGCCGGCGGCCTTGGCGGCCTCGCTCATCTTATGCATCATCGGGTCGGCCTCGGTGCCGAGCGTGTCCTGCTTGTGGGCCCTGGCCAGAAGCATCGCGGCGCGGATGCCCTGCTCATAAGTATTGATGGCGTCGGGGTACTTCTTGGCGGCGACTTGTTGGTCGCCCACTTTTTCTATTATCGGGAGTGCATCGGAGAGCGCGCTTACCGCTTTCTCTTGGGCCGACGCAATCTTGGTCGTCGTAATGATGTCCTTGAGCTGAGCGACGCCCTCCGCGACCTGGCCCGCCTTGATCTTGTCGAGCGCCTGGCCCGACGAATTCGCCATATCCTGGAGCTGCTTGAAGAGGCGAGCCTTCTCGAGCAGTTTCTCATCTGTGGGATCGAGGGCTGAGGCGGCCATAAATTCCTTGCCGGCGCCTTCCTCATCGCCGAGCGCGTTATCTACATTCGCAAGCGACTTGTGAGCGTCGAGGTTGTTGGGGTCGGCCTGGATGGAGAGCTCGAGTTCTTTTTTGGCGCCGTCGAGATCGCGCTTTTCGAACAGGTCCTCGGCTTTGTACAGATGTTTCTTCGACTCCGACTGGCATCCGCTGACTAACGGGATTGCCAGCAGGACGGGCAGTATCAGCGCGCGCGCGATGGCTGTTCGCATCGGAATCTTCCTCTCAGGGTTCGCGGAAATCGGGATGAGTCTGCAAGCAATGGCGCGGAATTGTCAAGGCGGAATGCGCCTATCGGAACCTAACCCCTAACCCCTAACCCATTGTGGGAAGGGGAACCGGTCGCGGAGAACGCTCCCGATCAGTCGGCGGGCATCGGGAGCGGGAAATGTACGCGCTCCTTTGCGACGCTCAGCAGCTCGACTTCGGCGCCGGAGCGCGCGAACGCGCCGATAATTTCCTCGACCAGCCATTCGGGCGACGACGCGCTCGCGGTCAGACCAAGAGAGCGCACCCCCTCGAGCATCGCGGGCTCGACGTCGGCGATCGAATCGACCAGGAACGCGCGCGCGCCGCGCATCCGCGCGACCTCGACCAGACGGTTCGCATTCGAGCTCTGCTTCGAGCCGACGACCAGCACCGCGTCGCTGACCTCCACCAGTTCCTTGACGGCGTTCTGGCGATTCTGCGTCGCATAGCAGATGTCGTCGGTCTTCGGCGCCTGCATCGAGGGGAAACGCTCCTTGAGCGTCTCCATGATCTCATGAGTGTCATCGACGCTGAGCGTGGTCTGCGTGACCGCGGCGATACGCCCCGGATTCTCGACCTTCACCGTGCGCGCCTCGGCGACGCTGCCGACCAGGACCACCTTGCCGGGCGCGACGCCGAGCGTGCCCTTCACTTCCTCGTGGCCGGCATGCCCGATGAGGATAACGGTGCGGCCTTCGTTGTCGTACTTTTCGACTTCGAGATGAACCTTGGTGACGAGCGGGCAGGTGGCGTCGATAACGCGCAGCTCGCGATCCTTGGCGCGGTCCCATTCGCTGGGCGCGACGCCATGCGCGCTGAAAATGACGCGCTGGCCGGTGGGGACCTCGTCGAGGCTCTCGACAAATATCGCGCCCTCGCGTTCGAGCGCCTCCAGCACGAAGCGGTTGTGCACGATCTGATGGCGCACGTAGAGCGGCCGGCCATATGAGCGCAGCGCGCTGCGGACGGCCTCGACCGCGCGATCGACGCCGGCGCAAAAGCCGCGCGGCTCAGCCAGGATGATTTTTTCAACCGATGTTTCGC